>NZ_CAXFDV010000085.1:0-8384 GCF_964001545.1 uncultured Aquincola sp. | reverse complement strand
GGGCCTTGGCGGCGGCGATGTCGTCGCCATGCTGGTCGGCCAGGTTGTAGGCCAGCAGCGCCACCAGCGGCGTGGCCACTGCAGCCACGATCACCAGCAGGCCGCGAAAAATGTAGGTCTGGCGGTGATTCATGGTGGCAGGCCCCCGGCGCGGTGCTCCGCCAGCGCATCATATGGGTCAATTGCCGGGCGATCACTACCAGATTCGATGTCATCTCTGCGGTTGTGGTCGGTGTGCTCCAACCCCGGCCGCCACGCCCGCGGCCGCCACCAGCAGCACCGCGCCGCCCACGAAGGTGGCGTCGATCGACAGCTGGTCCAGCAACAGCCCGCCGAAGGCGGCGCCGGCCATGATGGCCAGCTGGATGGCGGCCACCATCAGGCCGCCGGCGGCCTCGGGCTCGTCGCTGACCTCCTGCGCCAGCCAGTTGAACCAGGCCACCGGCGCCGCGGCATTCAGGGCGCCCCACGCCGCCAGGGCCAGTGCCGTCAGCCACAGCAGCGGGGCGGCCGGCAGCAGCGCCAGCGTCACCGCGGCCAGCAGCAGCGGCACGGCCCACAGCAGGGTGTACAGGCGCCGGCCCACCCACAGCGTGGCCAGCGTGGTGCCCGCGAAGCCGGCAGCGCCCAGGCTGAGCAGCAGCAGCGACAGCTGCGCCAGCGTGGCCTGCGCCCGCGTTTCCAGGAACGGCCGCAGGTAGGTGAAGGTGGCGAAAGCGCCCGCGAAGGTGAGCATGGTGGCGATCACCGCCCGCCGCACCTGCGGGCGCCGCAGCAGGCCCAGCACGCGCCCGGGCGGTATCGCGCGGGCCGGGGGCATGCGGGGCAGGGCCAGCGCCTGCCATAGCAGCGTGACCAGGCCCACCGGCACCAGCAGCCAGAACACGCCGCGCCAGCCCAGCACGCCGCCCAGGGCGCTGCCCACCGGCGCCGCCAGCGCGGTGGCCGCGGCATTGCCCATGTACATCAGCCCCAGCGCGCGTGCATGGTGCGGGGGCGAGACCAGCTGCATCACCGTGGCGGTGGACAGCGACCAGAAGCCGCCGATGGTCACGCCCAGCAGCGCGCGGGCCATCATCAGCAGGCCGAAGCTCGAGGCCTGCGCGATGAGCACCAGCGAAGCCACCATCACCGCGGTCAGGGCCACCAGCACCTGCCGGCGGTCGAAGCGGCTGGCCAGCGTGGGGATGAGCAGGCTGGTGACCAGCGCGAACAGGCCCGAGATGGCGATGGCCTGGCCGGCCATGCCCTCGCTGGCGTGCAGGTCACGCGCGATGGGCGTGAGCAGGCTCACCGGCATGAACTCCGAGGCGATGAGCATGGCCACGCACAGCGTCATCGCGCCCACGGCGCTCCAGGCCTGCGGACCGTGGTCAGGGTGGGCGGCGTGGGAAGGCAGGCTGGCGGGCGTCATGCGGGGCGGTGCAAAGCCCGGCACTCTAGGCAGCAGGGCCCCGCGCGACTAGCCGCCGTGCGCTTCAAGCGCCTATGGGCGCGGCTGATGAATGCGATGTTTAAAGTGCCCGCACGGATGCCACCATGAATCTGCCCAACCACTGCCCGCCACCGTTGAACCGCCGACACGCCTTGCGCCTGGCCTGGGCCACCGCACTGGTCGCGGGCAGCGTGCGGGCCTCACCCGTGCCTGCCATGAAGCTGCTGCTCAAGCTGGGCGACCATCGCCTCGACCTGCTGCTGGACGACCACCCCACCGCGCGGGACTTCGCCGCGCTGCTGCCGCTGCGGCTGAGCCTGGAAGACTACGCCGCCACCGAGAAGATCGCGGTGCTGCCGCGAGCCCTGACCACCGAAGGCGCGCCCGCCGGCTATGCGCCCATGGCGGGCGACATGGCCTACTACGCGCCCTGGGGCAACGTGGCCTTGTTCCACAAGGACTTCCAGCACTCGCCGGGCCTCGTCCGGCTGGGCCGCCTCACGCAGGGCGTGCAACGCCTGGCCATGCCCGGCCGCGTGGTGGCCGAGTGGACGCTGGCCGCGCCTTGAAGCCCGGCAGGCGCCGCCTCAGCGTTCGGGGCCGGGCGGCAGCTCGATGCCCTTGAGCAGCTGGCGCATCGAGTCGCCCACCTCCTGGCTCGTGGGCTGCGGGGGCCGGCCCTGGGTGGCAAAGCGCCGGACGGCGCCCAGCATGCTGTCGATGTCGAAGGGCTTGACCAGGAAGGCGTCGTAGTCGCGGAACGACTGGCGCACCACGTCTTCGCTGGTGGCGCTCATGAAGAGGAAGGGCACGGCGGCCAGCGCAGGGTCCTGCCGCACCAGCAGTCCCAGCTCGGCGCCGTTCATCGTGGGCATCATGAAGTCGGACAGGATGAGCGCCGGCACCTCGGCCGCCAGCAGGGCCAGCGCGGCCTTGCCGTTGGAGGCAGCCTGCACGCGGTAGCCCTCGGCTTCCAGCAGCAGCTGCAGCACCTCCCGGTTGCCAAACTCGTCCTCGACGATCAGAACCAGTTTCATCGGGAGGTCCTGGCTCAATGTCTGGGCGGGCGTTCGGCACCCGCCAGGGCCAGCTGCACGTCGGTATCCGCCGCGCTGGGCTGCGTGCCCCGCGCCTTGGCCACGGCCAGCGTGCGGGCTGCACCGGCATGGCCGAAGCGGGTCTGGAACACGAAGGCATTGTCGAACCAGCCCACCACGCCTTCAGCCAGGCCGGTGCCGGCGGCCACCGCCAGCGCGGCGGGGTCGACGGTGAACAGCGAGGTGACGCCGCGGCACTTCAGCTCGGTCAGCAGCCGCCCCAGGAAGCGGTAGCCGCGTTCGGGGAAGGCCAGCGTGTCCGCCAGGCCTTCGAGGCCATCGACCACCACGCGGCGGATCTTGCGCTCGTCCACCAGTCGCAGCAGTTTGTGGCCCATCTCGTCCATCGATTCATCCTCGTGCCCCAGGTGCACCACCGTCAGTGCGCCTGAGTCGATCGCTTGAGCCACGTCCAGGCCGAGCTCAGTGCCCGAGCGCCGCAGATCGCCCTCGAACTCCGTGCAGGCCATCAGCAGGGCGGGCACCGAAGGTGAGGCCACTGCCGCGAAGGCCAACGCCAGCACCGTCTTGCCGGCCCCACTATGGCCGATCACGACGGAAGAACTAGCAGCCAGCACCCCGCCGCTGCGTAGGAGACCATCCCATGCCGGCAGGCCGGTGGACACCGTGCCTTCGCCCAGACAGCCGCCATCGGCGGCAAGCGGCAGGCTTTCCAGCCGGGGGAAGAACTGCAGCCCACGCTGCGAGATGCAGAAGGTGTGGCTGCCCCGGATGACCTGGCTGCCGCGGAACTTGCGCACCTGCATGCGCCGCTCGGCCCGCCAGTGGAAGCTGTGGTCCTCGAAGGTGAAGATGCCGTCCACCATGGTCTGCTCGGCGCTCAGCGCATTGCCGTTGCCGCTGGTCAAGACCAGGCAGGTGCAGGACATGGCGCTGACCAGGCTCTGCAGTTCATGCACGAACTGCCGCGCCAGATCGCCATCGAGGCCGCGGTGTTCGACCACCAGGCCGTCGATCACCAGCAGCGAGGCCCGGCTGCGCAGCAGCTCGCCGCGCAGCAGCGCGACCACGGCCTTCAGGCCACCGTCCTCCAGCTCGCGGTAGGCGCTGACGTAGAAGATGCTGGCGCTGACCTGGGCACGGTCGAAGAACACCTGCTGCTCCATGTGCTGCAGCATGCGGGCATGCGACTCGGCCAGCAGCGTGACGTAGAGCGTGCGCCGCTGGCGCTGCGTGGCCAGCTGGTAGGCGATCTGGTTGGCCAGCGTGGTCTTGCCGACGCCGGGCGGGCCTTCGAAGATGTACACGCCACCTTCGAACAAGCCGCCCTGAAGGATCACATCCAGTCCGTCGATGGCGGTGGGCAGGCGTTGGAGTTTCATGGGTACTGCAAGGAACGACGAAAGGGAGCGGCGCCCGCCAGTGTGGCATAGGGGCCCGCCTCAGCCGCCCGCGTCCAGCACCTCACGCACGCGGGTGGCCAGTTCGTCGATGGAAAAGGGCTTGCCAATCAGGTGCACGCCGGCATCCAGCACGCCGTTGTGCACCACGGCGTTGCGGGTGTAGCCGGTGGTGAACAGCACCTTCAGCCCGGGCCGGCGGCGCAGTGCCTCATCGGCCAGCTTGCGGCCGTTGACCTCGGGCATCACCACGTCGGTGAACAGCAGCGCCACCTCGGGGTGGGCATCCAGCAGGCGCAGCGCGGCCGCGGCGTTGTCGGCCTGCAGCACCGCATAACCCAGCTCAGTCAGCGCCTCGATCGAGAACTCGCGCACCGCCGGTTCGTCTTCCACCACCAGCACCAGCTCGTGCGCTTCGCCGCGGGGCAGGCGCTGCGGCGTGCTGGCGGCCTGCGCGTCGGGCTGCGGGCCGGTCAGGCGCGGCAGGTAGATCTTGGCGGCGGTGCCCTGGCCGGGCTCCGAATACATCTTCACGTGGCCGCCCGACTGGCGCACGAAGCCATAGACCTGGCTCAGGCCCAGGCCGGTGCCGCGGCCCACGTCCTTGGTGGTGAAGAAGGGGTCGAAGGCCTTGGCCAGCACCTCGGGCGACATGCCGGTGCCGGTGTCGCTGACGGCCACCATCACGTACTGGCCGGCCGGCAGGCCGGGGTGCTCGGCCACGTAGCGCTCGTCCAGCCAGGCGTTGGCAGTTTCGATGGTCAGGCGGCCGCCGTCGGACATCGCGTCGCGGCCATTGACCGCCAGGTTGAGGATGGCGTTTTCCAGCTGGTTGGGGTCGACATGGGCGCGCCACAGGCCGCCGGCCAGCACCGTTTCCAGCAGCACCGCGCCGCCCAGCGAATGGCGCAGCAGGTCGGACATGCCGGCCACCAGCTTGTTCACGTCCACCGGTTCGGGCTGCAGTGGCTGCTGGCGCGAGAAGGCCAGCAGCCGCTGCGTGAGCTGCGCGGCGCGGCGGGCGCTGTCGCGCGCCGCTTCCACGTGGCGGGCGGCGCGGGCGTCTTCGCCCACGTAGCGGCGCGCCAGCAGGTCGAGCGAGCCGATGACCACCGCCAGCATGTTGTTGAAGTCGTGCGCGATGCCGCCGGTGAGCTGGCCCACCGCCTCCATCTTCTGCGACTGACGCAGGGCTTCTTCGGTGCGCAGGCGCTCGGCCACTTCGGCGGCCACGCGGCGCTCCAGCGTGTCGTTCAGCTCGCGCAGCGCCAGCTCGGCACGGTGGCGCTGGGTCACGTCCTGGAACAGCACCGCCACCTGGCGGCGCTCGGGTGGCTCCAGCCGGAAGGCCGCCAGATCCAGGTAGCGGCCGGTGGCCACCAGCTCACGCTCGAAGCGCACCGGCTCGCCGGTGAGCAGCACGCGGCGGTAGATCTGCACCCAGCCTTCGGCCTCGGCCGGCACCATCTCGCGCACCTTCTGGCCCACCACGTCGGGGATGCCGGCATTGGCGGTGTAGGCCGGGTTGGCCACCACGTGCACGTAGTCGCTCAGCGGGCCATGCGGGCCGTCCAGGAACTCGATGATGCAAAAGCCTTCGTCCATCGAGTTGAACAGCGTGCGGAACTGGCGCTCGCTCTCGCGCAGCGCGGCCTCGGCCGCCTTGCGCTCGGTCAGGTCGAGCATGGCGCCGATCATGCGCAGCGCCCGGCCCTGCGCATGGCGCAGCACGGTGCCGCGGTCCAGCACGTCGGCATACGTGCCGTCGCTGCGGCGAAAGCGGTACTCCTGGGTCCAGCTGGTGCCGCCGCCTTCGATCACCGCATGAATGTCGTCGTCGATGCGCTGGCGGTCTTCGGGGTGGATGTGGTCCAGCCACCAGTCGGCGCTGGTCTGGCTGTGCGCATGGCCGAACAAGGTTTGCAGCGCCTGGTTCCAGATCACGTGGCCGTCCTGCAGCCGCCAGTCCCAGATGGCGTCGTTGGTGGCCAGCACGGCCAGCCGGTAGCGTTCTTCGGTCTCGTCCTGGCGCTCGCGCGCCAGCATCAGCGCGGTGCTTTCGGTCACGTTGCACAGCAGGCCGTGCACGGTGCCGTGTTCGTCGCGCAGCGGGATGTACGAGAACGAGAACCAGGCCGGCTCGGTGCGGCCGTGGCGCTGCACCTGCAGCGGCATGTGCTCGCGGTGGATGGACTGGCCGGCCAGGGTGGTGGCCAGCAGCGGCGCCACGTCGGCCCAGACCTCGCCCCATACCTCGTGCAGCGGTGCGCCCTGGGCGGCGGGGTGCTTGTCCTGCAGCAGCGGCACATAGGGCCGGTTGTAGACCAGGGTCAGCGCTTCGCCCCAGGCCAGCCACATGGGCGTGGGTGTCTCCATCACCTGGTTGACCGCGGTGCGCAACGCGGCGGGCCAGGTGTCTGGCGGCCCCAGGGCGGTGGCCGCCCAGTCGCAGCCGCTCAGGAAGGGGTGGTTGGGCAGGCCGCCATGGCCGGCGGGCGACAGCGGGGGTGGGTGGGGCGCCGGGCCAGGCGGTGGTGAAAGCGGAACACGGTCTTGCGTCATGCCGAACTGCCTGGCCACTGCCTTGGAAGGAAGGGCGCATTCTGTAACGGATCGACGCGGCCCCGAGGTCAGCTTGGTGATGCCGGTGGCACGGGTTTTTCAAGCGCGCGGCGCACCGCCGCCGCGTCGGTGAGCTGGCGGCGCACCAGCGGCACGCTCACCAGGTGCAGCACGCTGGTGGTGACCACGGCCAGCACGGTGGCCGCCACCAGCAGCAGCGGCCGCCGCCCGCCGCCGGTCAGGGCCACCGCCACCACCAGCAGGCAGGGCAGCCAGGCCAGCACCGCCGGGCCCGGCGCCACGCCCACGGCCAGGCCGCAATGCCGGCAAGGCGTGCGGCCGGCCGGCCCCAGCAGCAGCTTGCGCCAGGCGGGCAGGGCGGCCAGGCCGCAGTGCGGGCAGCGCAGGCGCCAGGGCGCATCGGCCGGCGCGGCAGGGCCGGGCAGGCTGCTCATGCGTGCAAGGCCAGGCCCGGGGACCTGCGGGCGCCGGTCAACCGGCCGGCGGCTGTGGCAGCTGCAGCACCTGCAGCACCGCGTCCAGTTGCGCGGCCGATTCGGGCCGCGCCGCGCCCGAGGCGGCAAACCAGGGCCGCTGCCGCGTGTCCTCGACGATCCATGCATCCTCCGACGTGGTGGCGGGCAGCCGGCCGGCGTCGCCCTCCAGGTGGTCGATCGTACGGTGCAGGCTGTCGCGCAGCGCGGCCAGACGGTCGGCCGGCATCTGGTTGATCCAGTCAACGAACTCATGCTGCTGCGCCGGGTCGGCCAGGTCCAGGCCGTGCAGGCCGGCGTAGCGCGCCATCAGCGGCACCACGCTGTGGCCGTCGCCGCTCTGGTCCACCAGCGCGCGGGCGGCCGGCTCGCTCAGGCCCGCATGCTGCAGGAAGCGCAGCGAGGCGCCGCCGTCGTGGTCGGGCTCATGCTGGTTGGCCTGCTTGCGGTCGTTCCAGATCGCCAGGCCCACCACCGACACCACCACCAGCCCGATGCCGATGGGCCCGGCCACGCTGCCGGCGCCAAAGGCGGCCATCAGCCCGCCGCCAGCGCCCACGCCGTACAGCACGCCGGAAGGAATGTCGCCCTGGCCGAAGGCATCGGCCGCGCTCCACACGTCCACCGCCGCGGTGAGCACGCTGAGGAAGCGGCTGGCCGCGGTGCTGCCGAGCTTACCCACCCACGAATCCGCGTCGGCCTTGCCAAGGCCCACCAGCAGCTCGGCGCCCTTCTGGCCCAGGCCGGCGGCGTCCACCAGCACCTTGGTCTGGTTGCGCAGCGAAGGGTCCAGGCCCGCCCGTTCCAGCGAGGCCAGCAGGCCGACGCCGGCCAGGCCCAGGCCGGCGCCGCGCAGCAGCTGGCCGGCCAAGCTGCTCTTGTCGAAGCCGCCGATCTTGCCCAGCGTCTGGTCCAGCGTCTTCAGCCGCGCGGCGCTTTGCTCGGCCGTTTCACCGGCCACCGGCACCGCGTCGTCCAGCGCCTTCAAGGCCTTGTCCAGCGCCGCCTCGGACACGCCCCAGGCGCGCGACAGGCCCGGGCTGCGCAGGCTGTCGATGGCCGCGCGCGCCCGTGCCACGCTGGCCGGGTCGGCCGCGTCGAAGCTGCCGATGCGCGCCAGCAGCGTGGACTGCACATGGGCGGTGGCCACCTCGCTGGCCAGCTTGCGCGCTTGGTCGGTGAGCTTGGCATTCGATGCGAACTGCGAACTGGTGAACCAGCCGAGCAGCTGCTGGCCGGCGGCGCCTGTGGTCAATTCCGGGTGGGCGCCCAGCGCGGTGCGCACCGCCAGCTGGGCCTTGGGGTCGTTCAGCACCTCGGCCGTCAGGGCGTCGATGCGCGGCTGCGTGGTGGCGCTGCCGATGCCTTGCGCGGCCTGCAGCGCCTGCAGCTGCACCAGCAGGTCGCGGCCGTTGTCGGCCAGCTGCTGCTTCAT
>NZ_CAXFDV010000084.1:0-3291 GCF_964001545.1 uncultured Aquincola sp. | reverse complement strand
GGCCGCGGGCACGCTGGCGGCCAGGCCCGGCCCCAGCGCGGCCAGCAGGACGGGCAGCTTCAGGCGCAGGGCCCACCGGGCGGGTGGCGTCGTGTGGCACATCACCGCACCATAACCCGCGGCCGGCTCTTTCAGTTGTCGGGCCGCACCTTGGCGCGCGCCAGCACCGGCTTCCAGCGCTGCTGTTCCTGGGCAATGAAGCGGGCGTACTCGGCCGGCGTGCTGCCCACGGCAATGGCCGCTTCCTTCGACAGGTGGTCCATCGCGGCCGGCGCGGTGATGGCCTTGGCGCAGGCCGAGGCCAGCAGCTCCAGCGCGGGTGCCGGCAGGTTGGTCGGTGCCTGCACGCCGTACCACTGCGTCATCTCGAAGCCGGCAAAGCCTTGCTCGGCCACGGTGGGCACATCGGGCAGCTGCGGGATGCGCTGCGCGGTGCCGGTGGCAATGCAGCGCAGCTTGCCCGCCTTGATGAACTGGATGACCGCCGGCGCGCCCACCGCCGCGGCGTCGATGCGGCCGGCCATCAGGTCGGTGAGCTGCGGGCCGGTGCCGCGGTAAGGCACGTGGGTGATGAAGGTGCCGGTGGCCATCTTCAGGTACTCGAAGGCCAGGTGGCCGGCGCTGCCGTTGCCGGCCGAGCCGTAGTTCAGCTGCCCCGGGCGGGCCTTGGCCAGCGCCACGAATTCCTTCAGGTTGCGCGCCGGCACGTTGTTGTTGACCAGGTACAGGCTGGGCACCTTGGCCAGCAGCGACACCGGCTTGAAGTCCCGGTTCACGTCGTACGGCAGCTTGTCGAAGATGAAGGGGTTGACCGCCAGCGTGCCGATGTGGCCCAAGATCAGCGTGTGCAGGTCGTCGGCGCGGGCCACTTCCTGCATGGCCACGTTGCCGGCACCGCCGGGCTTGTTGTCCACGTACACGCTCTGGCCCAGCAGCTTGGACAACTCCACCGCGGCCGAGCGGGCCACGATCTCGGAGCTGCCGCCCGGCGCAAAGGGCACGACGAAGCGGATGGCCTTGTTCGGCCAGTTGCCTTGCGCGCGCGCCGCCATCGGCAGGGCCGAGGCCAGTCCCCAGGCGCCGGCCGCCAGCAGGGCCTGGCGGCGTGCCTTCATGCAGTCATCCACAACCATCTCCTCTTGGGTTCAGGCGGTCATGGTGCGGGGCGGTGGCTTTCAGCGCCCTGTCATCGCGGGGTCTGGAATCTCGGTGTTAACACCGAGAGGCCGGGCCGGCTCAGCGCTGCTGGCCGGGCTCGAAGAAGCGGAAGGCCGAGCCGCCGCAGGCCTTGGCCTGGTACATGGCCAGGTCGGCACGCTCGAAGAGCAGGGCGGTGGTATCGGTGGCCGCCAGCGACAGGCTGATGCCGATGGCCGCGCCGATGGGCACCGCGCCGCCCGGCGTGCAGAAGGGCGCCTGCAGGCTGTCCAGCAGCCGCTGGGCGATGCCGGCGGCGGCGGTGGCGTCGCCACAGGCGGCAGCCACCACGAATTCGTCGCCGCCCAGCCGTGCCACCGCGTCGCCGGGGCGCAGGCCGCCTTGCAGCCGCTGGCCCACCTGCTGCAGCAGCACGTCGCCGGCCGCATGGCCGTGGCTGTCGTTCACCGCCTTGAAGCCGTTGAGGTCGATGAAGAACACCGCCGTGCGTGCCTGGCCGTCGCCTTGCGCCAGCCGGTGGGCGATGTGTTCTTCGATCCAGGCGCGGTTGGGCAGGCCGGTCAGCAGGTCGCGCGTGGCCAGGGTCTCCAGGTCTTTGAGCCGCGCCTTGTCGCGGGTGATGTCGCGCGAGACCAGCACCGCGCCGATGCAGTGGCCGTGGTCGTCGGTCACTGCGCAGGCCTTGGTGCCCACCGTCACGTAATGGCCGTCGCGGTGGCGCTTGCGCACTTCCACCGCATCGGGCAGCACGCCGCCGCCGAAGAGGTGCGCCAGCGCCTGCTCGGCCGCGGCGCGGTCGTCGGGGTGCAGCAGTTCGGTCACCAGGCGGCCCACCACTTCTTCGTCGGTCCAGCCGATCAGCCGGCTGTACGAAGGCGAGATGGACACGTAGCGCCCGCGCTGGTCGCAGTGCGCGATCAGGTCGGTGCTGTGCTCGACCAGCAGGCGGTCTTGAGCGGCGGTGCGCAGCGCTGCTTCGAAGGCATTGCGCTGGGCGCCGACGTCGAGCATGAAGCCGTGGTACCGACCCTGGGCGCTCTTGCCCATGCCCGCCAGCGGCAGGCCGGCCACCATCAGGCAGCGCTTGGCGCCGTCGGGGCAGCGCAGCAGCACCTCCACCTGAAACGGCCGGCCGGCCTCCATGGCCGCGGCCACGGCCGCGGGCAGGGCGTCGTCGCCACCGGCCCGCGCCCGCTGCAGCCAGCGGGCCAGCCCCTGCTCGCCGGGCGGCGGCAGCACGCCGGCCTGCGTGGCCTGCAGCTGCAGGCCAGGGCCCTGCCCATCGGCAGTCCACAAGGCAAAGAGGTTCGAGGGGCAGGGCAGGTTCATCGGCGGCGGGGTGGGTGACAGGCCCCACGGCAAGGCCCGTGGGGCAGGTATCGGCCACCGCATCCGGCGCGTTGAGCGCCGTGTGTCATGAAGGTGTAACGCCAGCCGCCCCCGCGCCGGCGCCCGGTCGTCCAGCGGTCAGAAGCTGGTGAACTTGGCTTCGTCCAGTGCCTCGTTCGGGCGCGGCGCGCGCTGCGCATGGGCCGCCGTGCGCTGGCTGGCTTTGCGCCGTTCGGTACCCTGGGCCTGGCTCATGGCGTTGCCGATGGCCTGGCGTGCCGGCGCCGCGGTTTCGGCTTCGCGCCCGCGCGGGCTGCGGGCCGGCTGGAAGAAACCCATGGTGGCTTGCAGCTGCTCGGCCTGGGCGCTCATCTCTTCAGCGGTGGCGGCCAGCTCTTCGGAGCTGGAAGCGTTCTGCTGCGTGGTCTGGCTCAGCTGGCTCACCGCGGCATTGATCTGGGTGACGCCCGACGACTGCTCTTCGCTGGCGGCGGTGATCTCCTGCACCAGGTCCGAGGTCTTGCGGATGCTGGGCACCATCGCGTCCAGCAGCTGGCCGGCACGCTCGGCCAGCTCCACGCTGCTGCTGGCCACGGTGCCGATCTCCTGCGCCGCCACCTGGCTGCGCTCGGCCAGCTTGCGCACTTCGGCGGCCACCACCGCAAAGCCCTTGCCATGCTCGCCCGCACGCGCCGCTTCGATGGCGGCGTTCAGTGCCAGCAGGTTGGTCTGGTAGGCGATGTCGTCGATGATGCCGATCTTGTGGGCGATCTGCTTCATCGCGCTCACCGTGGCCTTGACCGC
>NZ_CAXFDV010000083.1:0-7030 GCF_964001545.1 uncultured Aquincola sp. | reverse complement strand
GTGCATGAGCCCGGCGTGGGCGCGCTGCTCAAGCGCATCGGCGAAGAAGGCCTGACCAATCTGCGGCTGATCCAGCACGACGCGGTGGAAGTGCTGCGCGACATGATCCCGCCGGCTTCACTGGCCGGGGTGCACATCTTCTTCCCGGACCCTTGGCACAAGAAGAAGCACCACAAGCGCCGGCTGCTGCAGCCGGCCTTCGTGGCCAAGCTCATCCAGCACATCGCCCCCGGCGGCTATCTGCATTGCGCCACCGACTGGCAGGACTACGCGGTGCAGATGCTGGAGGTGCTGGGCGCCGAACCCGGCCTGCGCAACACCGCCGAAGGCTACGCCCCGCGGCCGGACTACCGCCCGCTGACCAAGTTCGAGCAGCGCGGCCTGAACCTGGGCCACGGGGTGTGGGACCTGGTGTTCACGCGGCTGTGACCCAGGTTCAGCCGCCCGTTCACGCGTGCTGCCGGTAAGGCTCTTCGAAGTCCAGAAAGTCCTTCTCCGCCAGCGCATCGGCCACCCAGGCCGCCACGCCGGGTGAGGCCCACAACCGGTCGACATAGGCCTGCAGCTCGGGCGGCAGCGCGATGCCATAGGTGATCAGGCGGCCGGCCAGCGGGGCGTAGAAGGCGTCGGCGGCGCAGAACTGGCCGAAGAGAAAGGGGCCGCTGCTGTCCTTCAGCGCGGCGGTCCACATCGCGATGATGCGGTCGAGGTCGCGCTGGATGGCGGGCTGCTCGGCCAGCAGGCGCTGGCCCACCTCGGGCAGCCGCGCCTCGATGTTCTGCGGCAGGTGCTGGCGCAGCGCGCCGAAGCCGGAGTGCATCTCCGCGCTCAGGCTGCGAGCCCGGGCGCGCGCCTGGCGCTCGGCCGGCCACACCGCGTGCTGCGGAAACCGCTCGGCCACGTATTCGACGATGGCCAGCGTGTCCCACACCGCAAAGCCGTCGTCCAGCAGCACCGGCACCCGGCCGGCCGGGGTGAAGCGCGCCAGCTCGGCGTAAAAGGCCGAGCCGGGCTCGAAGTCGAAGCGCAGCTTGCGCTCGGTGAAGGGGATGCCGAAGTGCTTGAGCAGCACCCACGGCCGCATCGACCAGGACGAGTAGTTCTTGTTGCCGATCACGAGTTCGAGCATGGGGTTCTCCGTTGACCGGTCCATGCTAGCGGCGGCTCATCGGCCGCCGCGCTCGTTCAGGCATGAAATCTCCGCATCGGATTGATGCGCAAGCTACGGCTTCAGGCGGCCCACTCCACCCAGCCCGTGTAGGCCGTCAGCAGCACGATCGCGCCGAACACGATGCGGTACCAGGCGAACACGGTGAAGTCGTGGCTGGAGACGTAGCGGATCAGCCAGCGGATGCAGATCAGCGCGCTGACGAAGGCGAAGATCAGGCCCACGATGAACATCGGCGCATCGGCCATGCTCAGCGCCGCGCGCTCCTTCCACACCGAGTAGGCGCCCGCGCCCATCAGCGTGGGGATGCCCAGGTAGAAGCTGAACTCGGCCGCCGCCTTGCGCGAAAAGCCCAGCAGCAGCCCGCCGATGATGGTAGAGCCCGAACGGCTGGTGCCGGGCACCAGCGCCAGGCACTGGATGAAGCCGACCTTCAGCGCATCCATCGCGGTCATGTCGTCCACCGTCTGCACGCGGGCGTGGCGGTCGCCGGCCTGGTCGCGTGCGCCGTAGCGGCGGCGGTGCCGCGCTTCCACCCACAGGATGATCAGGCCGCCGACGATGAAGGCCATGGCCACCGGCACCGGGTGGAACAGCTTTTCCTTGATGGCCTTGCCGAACGACAGGCCCAGCACCACGGCCGGGATGAAGGCGATCAGCACATTGCGCGCAAAGCGCTGGGCCACCGGGTCGTGCGTGATGCCGGAGACGGTGCGCGCCAGCCGCTCGCGGTATTCCCACACCACCGCGAACATCGCGCCGGTTTGAATGGCAATCTCGAACACCTTGGCGCTGGCGCCGGTGAAGTTGAGCAGCGACCCCGCGAGGATCAGGTGGCCGGTCGAAGAGATCGGAAGGAATTCGGTGAAACCTTCCACCAGGCCCATCACTGCAGCCTTCACCAGCAACATCACATCCACTTGGCAGCCTCCCGCCCCAGGGGCGTTTTCGGTCAAAAAAAGAGCCGGCGATCATAGCGGCGGGGTCATGACGGTCCTGCGGCCACCCGTGCCGCGGACAGCAGCAGGACAGCCTCTGCGGCGCGTCCTCAGTCCCGCCGGGCCGCCCCAAGGGACTGAGCTCCCCCTTGGGGGGGCGCGAGCGCAGCGAGCTTGGGGGCCTTCTCCTCGTCCAGCGTCAGCTCGATGCCGGCGGCGGTGATGCGCACCTTCACGTCGCGCACGCCGGCCCGGCGCAGCCGGTCGGCCTGGCTGCTGGAGGCGCGCCACACCGCCTGGTCTTCAAGCAATTGTTCGGCCACCACGCCGGCGGCCTGGCGCACCGGTGCGGGCCAGGCGCCGCCGGCATCGGCCAGGTCGAAGCGGGCCACCCGCACCTGGTGCAGCCGCAGCGACATGTCCGAGGGCTCGAAGCGCAGCGCGCTGTCGGCGTCCACCGTGCCGGTGGCGCTGCGGCGGCTCAGGCGTTCGGTGGCCTCCACCGTCAGCCGCGCGGCCACGCGGTTCTGCTCGGGCAGCAGCTTCAAGGCCGGCGAGCCGATGTTCAGGTCCAGCAGCGACATCACCCGCCGCTGCTGCGGAAACTGGGCGGCGAGCTTGTCCTGCAGCTGGGCTTCGGTGATCACCACCGTGCGCGGCAGGCCGGCACAGCCGGCCAGCAGCACGGCCCCTGCGGCTGCGGCCGCCATCAGGAAAGGTCTTCTTTGCATGGCGGCCAGCTTACCCAAGCCGCTTGGTTGACCCTGCGCAGGCCCAGGGCTACATTAATGACTGACCAGTCAGTAACAAAGCAACGCCGATGTCCACCGGTTCACCCGAACCCGCCCGAGCCGTCCGCCAGCGCCGCAAGGAAGCGCGGCCGCATGAGTTGCTGGCGGCCGCGCTCGAGGTGTTCGTGGAAAAGGGCTTTGCCACCAGCCGCTCCGAAGAAGTGGCCGCCCGTGCCGGCGTCTCCAAGGGCACGCTGTACCTGTACTACCCCAGCAAGGACGAGCTGCTGAAGGCGGTGATCCGCCACTACCTGGGCGAAGAAGTGCGCGCCGGTGCGCTGGAAGTGGCCCGCCACGAAGATGCCGAGCCCGCGGTGCTGTTCGGCGTGCTGGCCGACTGGTGGCAGCGCGTGTATGAAAGCCCGGCCAGCGGCGTGTTCAAGCTGATCATGACCGAGGCGCGCAACTTCCCCGAGATCTCGGCCTTCTACCTGAGCGAGGTCATCGAGCCCGGCTCGCAGCTCATCGGGCAGATGCTGCAGCGGGGCGTGCGCAGCGGCCACCTGCAGCCGATGGACATCGAAAGCGTCACCCACTCCATCATCCTGCCGATGGTGATGCTGTGCCTGCACAAGCATGCGGTGGGCGCCTGCATGCAGCTGCCGCAGCGCAGCTTCGAGCCCGTCCGCTTCATCCGCGACCATCTGGCGCTGGTGCTGCGCGGCGTCAGCGCCGGTGCCCCCTTGCCGAAATAAACTCAGGGGCTTTCCGCCCCTCCGCCCTAACGCCAGACCAAGAGCCATGAACATCGAACAAGCCCGCTTCAACATGATCGAGCAGCAGATCCGCCCCTGGGACGTGCTCGACCAGGACGTGCTGACCCTGCTGACCCAGGTCAAGCGCGAGGCGTTCGTGCCCGAGGCGCACCGTGCGCTGGCCTTCGTCGACACCCAGGTGCCGCTGCCCGCCGGCCAGAGCATGCTCGAGCCCAAGATCGAGGCCCGCCTGCTGCAGGAGCTGGAAGTCACCCGCGACGACCGCGTGCTGGAAGTCGGCGCCGGCTCGGGCTACATGGCCGCGCTGCTGGCCGCGCGTGCCCAGCGCGTCACCACCCTGGAAATCGAGCCCGAGCTGGCCGCGCTGGCCCGCGAGAACCTGCGCCGCGCCGGCGTGGTCAATGCCAAGGTGGTGGAAGCCGACGGCAGCAAGGGCCTGCCCGCCGAAGCGCCGTTCGACGTCATCGTGCTGTCGGGCTCCGTGTCCGAGGTGCCGCAGGCCGTGCTGGACCAGCTGAAGGAAGGTGGCCGGCTGGTCGCCATCGTCGGCCAGCAGCCGGTGATGCGCGCGGTGCTGGTCACCCGCACCGGCGCCAGCGCCTTCCAGCGCCAGGTGCTGTTCGACACCGTCGCGCCGCGCCTGAACGGCTTCGGCGAGCCGACCCGCTTCGCGTTCTGAGTTGAACGTGCAGGCGCGGCAGCCCCTTTCCATGCCGCGCTTTCCACCGTTCACGGCCCGCACCACGCAGGTGGTCGCATGGCGGGTGCAGCGCGCCCGCCACCCAGGTGCAATCGCCGCCCATGGCGGCGCAGCCGGTGTCCAGCAGCAGCGCTTCGTCGTCGTCAAGAACCACGTCTTCTGAAGTGAGGAGCCCCATGCCCAACCCCTTGCCGCGCCGGCGCCCTGGCCACCTGATGCTGGCCGTGCTACTGGCCCTGGGCGCTGCGCCTGCAGCGCGCGCGCAATCGTTGATCGAGCTGTACAACGCCGCCCGCCCCTACGACGCCACCTACCTGGCCGCCCGCGCGCTGGCCGACAGCAACCAGTTCCGCGCCGCCCAGGCCGACGCGCTGCGGCTGCCCAGCATCGGCGTGGGTGCCAGCCACACCAATGCCCGCACCGACTGGCGCACCCGCGACCTGGAATTGAAGTCGCGCACCACCGTGGTGGGCATCAGCGGCCGGCAGACCCTCTTCAACCGCGCCGACAGCGCCACCATCGCCCAGGCGCAGGTGCTGCTGGAAGCCAGCGCCGCCGAGCTGGAAACCGCCGAACAAGACCTGGTGGTGCGCGTGGCCCAGGCCTACTTCGACGTGCTGGCCGCGCAAGACACGCTGGGCACCGCCCAGGCCAACAAGAAGGCCATCAGCGAGCAGCTGGCCTCGGCCAAGCGCAACTTCGAGGTGGGCACCGCCACCATCACCGACACGCGTGAGGCGCAGGCCCGCTTCGACCTGGCCACCTCGCAGGAACTGGCGGCCGAGAACGACCTGCGCACCCGCCGCGTGGTGCTCGACCAGTTGGTGGGCCGCGCCAACGTGCAGCCCAACCCGCTGAAGCAGCCGGTGATGCTGCCCGACCTGGCACCGGCCGACGCAGAGGCCTGGGTCACCAGCGCCTGGGACACCCACCCCGGCGTGCGCCGGGCGCTGGCCGGCCTGGAAACCGCCCGGCTCGAGACCGAGAAGGCCCGCGCCGGCCACCTGCCCACCGTGGAACTCACGGCCCAGGTGGGCGGCCAGCGCCAGCGTGGCAATGCCGCCGAGCTGCCGGGCAACAGCGTGCCGGCCAGCGTGGGCGTGGAGATGAACCTGCCGCTGTTCGCCGGCTTTGCCATCCAGAACCGCGTCAAGGAAACCCTGGCGCTGGAAGAGCGCGCCCGAAACGACCTGGACGCCGCCCGCCGCAGCGTGGCCACCGCCACCCGCACGGCCTACTTCCAGGTGCAGTCGGGCCTGGCGCAGGCGCGTGCGCTGGAAGCGGCCGAAGCCTCCAGCCGCCTGGCACTGGAAGCCACGCAGCTGGGCTACCGGGTGGGCGTGCGCGTCAACCTCGACGTGCTGAACGCGCAAACCCAGCTCTTCACCACCCAGCGCGACCTGGCATTTGCCCGCTACAACGTGCTGCTGGGCACGCTGCGCCTGAAGCAGGCCGCCGGCCAGCTGCGTGGCGACGACCTGCTGGCCATCAACGCGCTGTTGATGCCATGAACCGACGCAGTTCAGGGCGTCGGATTAGCATGGCCCTTCGCCCAAGCGAAGGAAGCCCATGCGACAGATGCACTTCAGCGTCAACGGCCGGCCGGTGTCGGTCGAAGTTCCCGACGAAACCCTGCTGGTCGACCTGCTGCGCGGCCCGCTGGGCCTGACCGGCACCCACATCGGCTGCGACACCAGCCAGTGCGGCGCCTGCACCGTGCTGCTGGACGGCCAGGCCGTCAAGAGCTGCACCGTGCTGGCCGCCCAGGCTGAAGGCCGGGCCGTCACCACCATCGAAGGACTGGCGGCCGAAGGCGCGCCGCTGCACCCGGTGCAAGAGGCCTTCGTGGCCTGCCACGGCCTGCAGTGCGGCTTCTGCACCCCCGGCATGGTGATGACCACGGTCGACCTGCTGTCCCGTGAGCCGCAGCCCAGCGCCGAATGCATCGCCCATGCGCTGGAAGGCAACCTGTGCCGCTGCACCGGCTACGTGAACATCGTCGAATCGGTGCAGACCGCCGCCCGCGCGATGGCCGAAGGGGGCGCCCGATGAGCGCCGCCGCCGTCGAGACCGGCCGCTACGGCAGCGGCCACACCGTGCGCCGCATCGAAGACCCGGCGCTGGTCACTGGCAGAGGCCGCTTCACCGATGACGTGGCGCCCGCCGGCCAGGTGCACCTGGCCTTCGCCCGCTCCACCTACGCCCATGCGCGCATCCTGTCGATCGACGTAGAGGGCGCGCTGGCCCAGCCCGGCGTGCTGGCGGTGTACACCGGCGCCGACCTGGTGGCCGCAGGCGTCAAGCCGTTGCCCGGTGGCGGCTTCAAGCGGCCCGGCGGCAGCCCCGGCGCCACCGCGGCGCGCCATGCGCTGGCGCACGAGGTGGTGCGCTTCGTCGGCGAGGCCGTGGCCGCCGTGGTGGCCGACACGCGTGAAGCCGCCCGCAACGCCGCCGCCGCGCTGTGGGTGGACTACGAAGAGCTGCCCGCCGTGACCGACCCGGTGCAGGCGGTGAGTCCCGGCGCGCCCGTGCTGTGCGAAGCCGCGCCCGACAACATCGCGGCCGAGATGCGCCATGGCGACGCCGCGGCCACTGCCGCCGCCTTTGCCGCCGCGGCGCATGTGGTGCAGGTGGACATCCGCAACCAGCGCCTGGCCGCCAGCCCGATGGAGCCGCGCTGCACCCAGGCCGAGCTGGACGCTGCCACCGGCCGCCTG
>NZ_CAXFDV010000082.1:0-2752 GCF_964001545.1 uncultured Aquincola sp. | reverse complement strand
ATGGGCAGGCGGGCCACCACGTCTGACGCAGTGCCTTCGGCCAGCGACACGATGCCGTGCTCCTGGTTGGCCGATGACAGCAGCCAGCCGGGCATCGGCGTGCCGTCCAGCGTGCACACCTGGCCGTAGCCGAAGTCCTGCGCCTGCTTGCCGGTGCCACGGTCGCGGCTCATCGCCATCCAGCCGGCATCCACGATCGCCCAGCCCTTGTCGGCCTGGTGGCCGATCACGGTAGTGAGCACGCTCAGCGCGATGTCGCCTTCGCTGCACACGCCCACGTTGCGCATCACCAGGTCGAAGAACACATACACGCCGGCGCGCAGCTCGGTCACGCCTTGCAGCGACTGGGCGGCCAGCGCCGTGGGCGTGGAGCCCACCGAGACCACCGGGCAAGGCAGCCCGGCCGCCCGCAGCCGCTCGGCGGCGCGCACGCAGCCGGCGCGTTCCTGCTCGGCCAGGGCGGTCAGCGCCTCGGGCGTGTGCAGGTCGTAGCTGCTGCCGGCATGGGTGAGCACGCCCAGCAGCCGCATGCCGCCTTCGTGCAGCCCGCGGCCGATGGCCAGCAGCGCATCGTCTTCCGGCGCCACGCCGGAGCGGTGGCCGTCGGTGTCCACCTCGATCAGCACCTCGAACGCATGGCCGTGCTGGCGGCCGACCTCGGCGATGGCGCGGGCGCCTTCCACGCTGTCGGTCAGGATCTGCAGCGCGCAGCCGCGCTGGCGCAGAGCCAGCGCCGCCGGCAGCCGGTGCGCGGCCATGCTCACCGCATACAGGATGTCGGTGTGGCCCTGGGCGAAGAACTGTTCCGCCTCCTTCAGCGTGGAGACGGTGATGCCCTGCGCGCCGGCCGCCTGCTGGGCAGCCACCACCTCGGCGCACTTGGTGGTCTTGACGTGGGGCCGCAGCCGCACGCCAAGCCGGTCGGCCTGCTGCTGCATGCGGGCGATGTTGCGCTGCATGCGGGCCACGTCGATGACGGCGGCGGGGGTGTCGATCTGCCGCAGCGCGGCGGTGGAAGGCGTGTCGAGATCCTGCATCCGCCCATTGTCGGGCGCCGGCCCGCAGGGGCTACAGCGCGGTGCCGTTGACCACGGTGGCTTCCACCACCCAGCCCTGGCCGGTGACCAGCGGGCGGGCCTCGCCATCGGCTTGCACCGCATCGCCCGGCTTGAGCTGCAGCGCGGCCATGCCATGCGGCCTGGTGTGGATGAAGTAGCCGTTGTCCAGCACCACGCCGTTGGGCTCGCCATGGCGGGCGTAGTTCAGGCGGGCCACGGTGCCGCTGTAGGGCGGCCCTTCTTCGCCGGAAGCCGCCGGCGCATGGCCGTTGACGCTGAGCAGCTGCTCGAAGCGGTGCACCGGGTGCACGGCCTCGCCCTTGTCCGACGGCGGCTCGGCCGGCGCCTGCAGGCGCACGGTGTCGCCGGGCTGCAGCACCATGAAGGGCTGGGCGGCGGTGGCGTCGTGGCGGTCGAACACGATCTGCAGCGGGCCCGCATCGGCCTTCAGCAGCACGCCTTCGATGTCGCCGCGCGGGCTGTAGATCAGGTGTTCGAACCGGCCTTCGACGTTCTGGGTCTTGCTCATGGAAAAGCTCCTTGTCAGGGGAATGAAGCCGCCGGGCCTACAGCCGCAGCAGCGCCGCGCTGGCCGCACAGACCAGCAGGAAAGGAATGGAAATGCGGTGGAACTCGCGCAGCCCATGGGGCACCCGCGCCAGCCGCAAGGCGATGAGGTTGGCCAGCGAGCCGATCACGCAGCCGAAGCCGCCCACACTGACACCCGCGGCCAGGGCCGGCAGGTCGTGCACCGAAGGCGCCAGCGCAATGGTGGCCGGCACGTTGCTGATGAACTGCGAAGCGACGATGGCCGCCAGGTAGGCGTTCAGGCCCTCGCCGATCGGCAGGCTGGCCATCCAGGCCGTGACCGCGGGCAGCGCCAGCAGCTGGCGCAGCACCAGGAACATCAGCGCGATGGTGGCCAGCAACGAAATGTCCAGCTTGAGCAGCAGCCGCGGCCGCGCCAGCAGCAGCACGCCGAACACCACTGCCAGGCCGGGCAGCAGCTGGTGCCGCTCCAGCGCCACCACGAAGGCCACGAACAAGGCACCCGCCAGCGCCAGCAGCCGCGGCGAGACGGCTGCGCGCTCGGTTTCGGGCTGCAGCTGGATGGCACGGTTGGGCACCAGCCACCAGGTGGTCAGCAGCACCAGGGCCATCATCACCGCCACGGTGGGCGCCATCATCTCGATGAAGCCGGCCACACCCAGGCCCGAGCGGTGCCACAAAAACAGGTTCTGCGGATTGCCGATCGGCGTGAGCGCCGAGCCGGCATTGACAGCCAGCGCCTGCAGCACCACCAGCCGCGCCAGCGGCAGTTCGGCCTGCGTGGCCAGCACCCGCGTCAGCGGCACCAGCAGGAACAGGCTCACGTCGTTGGTGACCAGCGCCGACAGCACCGCCGCCACCGACACCAGGCCCAGCGCCAGCGTGCGCTGGTGCGTCACCCGGCTGAGCAGCCGGCGCGCGGTGGTCTGCAGCACGCCGCTGTGTTCCACCGCCTGCGTGATGGCCAGCAGGCCGGCCAGCGCGCCCACCGTCTGCCAGTCGACCAGGGCCAGCAGCGCCGAAGGCGACTGCGGCCGCAGCAGCATCAGCCCCAGCGCCACCACGATGAGCACCCACAGCAGCGCATGGCCGCCGGGGGGTGCTTCGTCGGCCCCGGCTGCAGCCCCGGCCTGACGCCCGGCCCT
>NZ_CAXFDV010000081.1:0-14100 GCF_964001545.1 uncultured Aquincola sp. | reverse complement strand
CTCATCCACCGGCGGCACCGGCGGCTTCGTGCCGGCGCTGCAGAACCTGCAGATCGTGGGCGGTGCGCTGGTGCAGGACATCGTGCGCCACTGGCCGCGATGGCGCGAGGGCGTGCCGCAACCCTGACATCACTTCACACTGTTTTGAGGCGCGGCAACAGGCATGGGCCTTGCGGTTACTTCGGGAAAACATTTCCGGAGGAATCCCTTGCGCCGTACACGCCGTCCAGCCGCTGCCTGCCTCACGCTGGCCCCGCTCACCACCGCCTTGCTGCTGGCCCTGCCCGCGATGGCGCAGGAAACCGCCAAGCTCGAATCAGTGACCGTCACCGCCGAGCGGCGGGCCGAGAACATCAAGGACGTGCCCAGCTCGGTATCCACGATTTCGGGCGAAACGCTGGACGTGCTGAATTCCAGCGGCCAGGACGTGCGGGTGCTGTCGGGCCGCGTGCCCAGCCTCAACATCGAGTCGTCGTTCGGCCGCGCCTTTCCGCGCTTTTACATCCGCGGCTATGGCAACACCGACTTCCGGCTCAATGCCTCGCAGCCGGTCTCGCTGATCTACGACGACGTGGTGCAGGAGAACCCCATCCTCAAGGGCTTCCCGGCCTTCGACCTCGAACGCATCGAGGTGCTGGCCGGCCCGCAGGGCACCTTGTTCGGGCGCAACACGCCGGCCGGCGTGGTCAAGTTCAATTCGGTGCGCCCTTCGCAGAAGCAGGAGGGCTACTTCAGCGCCGGCTATGGCAGCGACAACGCGGTGAACCTGGAAGGCGCCTTCAACCTGCCGCTGTCGGGCGCCTGGTCGGCCCGGGTGTCGCTGCTGTCGCAACAGCGTGACGACTGGGTGCACAACACCAAGACCACCGGCACACAAGACCTGGAAGGCTACCGCGACCGTGCCGTGCGGCTGCAGGCGCTGTACGAGCCCAGCAAGGACTTCAGCGCGCTGTTCAACCTGCACAACCGCGACCTCTCGGGCAGCGCGCGGCTGTTCCGCGCCAACATCATCCAGCCCGGCAGCAACAACCTGGTGGACGGCTTCGACCCCGACAAGGTCAGCCTGGACGGCATCAACGAGCAGACGCTGTCCAACACCGGCGGCAGCATGCGCCTGAAGTGGGGCCTGCCGGGCATGGCGCTCTACTCGATCACCGGGTATGAGACGCTGAGCAGCTTCAGCCGCGGCGACGTGGACGGCGGCTTCGGCGCCGCCTTCCTGGGCAACGACGATCCGGCGCCCATCCCCTTCCCTTCTGAAACCTCCGACGCGCTGCGCGGCCACAGCCAGTGGTCGCAAGAGTTCCGGCTGGAGTCGGCCACCGAAGCCCCGCTGCAATGGCAGACCGGCCTGTACTTCTTCAAGGAGAAGTACCGCATGCTGAGCGCCAACTACGACTCCACCACCGCCGGCAATCCGCAGACGGGCGACACCATCACCACCACGCAGAAGAACGACGCGTGGGCGGTGTTCGGCTCGCTCAGCTATGCGGTGAGCCCGCAGCTCAAGCTGCGCGGCGGCCTGCGCTACACGCATGACAAGAAGGAATTGAGCACCGCGCCCGATGCGTCGCTGAACAGCGCCGCCGGCCTGGCGATGGAGACCAACAATTCCAAGACCAACTGGGACGCCAGCGCCACCTACGCGTTGACGCCCGACGTGAACGTGTACGCCCGCGTCGCCACCGGCTTCCGGGCCGGCAGCATCCAGCCGGCCTCGGCCTTTGCGCCGATGTCCTCGGCCGCGCCCGAGACCAACACCTCGTACGAAGCGGGCGTGAAGGCCGACCTGTTCGACCGCCGGGCGCGGCTGTCGGCCAGCGTGTTCCGCTACACCGTCAAAGACCAGCAGCTGACGGCCGTGGGTGGCACCGACAACGCCAACATCCTGGTCAGCGCCAAGAAGGCGCAAGGTCAGGGCGTGGAGATGAACCTCACCGCCTACCTGACCGACAACCTGCTGCTGGGCCTGTCGGGCAGCTACAACCACACCCAGATCAAGGACGGCAACCTGCAGGTAATTGGCTGCCGCAGCTGCACCGTCACCGACCCGGCGGGCACCCTGCCGGGCACCTACAACATCAACGGCAACCCGCTGCCCAATGCGCCCAAGTGGATCGGCAACGTGAACCTGCGCTACAGCGTCCCCACCGACAGCGGCGAGTGGTACGTTTTCACCGACTGGTCGTACCGCAGCAAGGTCAGCTTCTTCCTGTATGAATCGAAGGAGTTCACCGGCAAGTCGCTGCTGGAAGGCGGCGTGCGGCTGGGCTACATCTGGGGCAACGGCAAGTACGAGGCCGCCATCTTCGGGCGCAACATCACCGACAAGGTGGTGGCCACCGGCGCCATCGACTTCAACAACCTGACCGGCTTCATCAACGAGCCGCGCACCTGGGGCGCTTCGTTCAAGGCCACCTTCTAAAGCTTGCGAAAAGTACCGCCGGGGTCGGGTTGCGCCCATCGCACCCGACCCTGGGTCAGGTCTTCGATGCGTTGCCGCAGGGCCGGCGCGGCCGGCTCGGACACAGTGAAGGCCAGCGTCACCTCCATGCCGTGCTGCACCTCGCCCAGCGTGGCGCGGGCGGCTTCCAGCTCACGGCGCAGCGCACCTTCCATCGCATAGGGCACGGTGCATTGCAGCGTGGCCAGGCGCTCCAACGTGATGCGCTCGGCCTGCAGCAGCGCCTGCGCCACCGCGTCGGTGTAGGCCCGCACCAGGCCGCCCGCGCCCAGCTTCACGCCGCCGAAGTAGCGCACCACGGTGGCCAGCACGCCTTCCAGTTCCTGGTGGCGCAGCACCTCCAGCATCGGCCGGCCGGCGGTGCCGCCGGGCTCGCCGTCGTCGTTGGCGGCCGAATCACCACCGGCCAGCAGCGCCCAGCACACATGGGCAGCGCCGGGGTGCTGGGCCCGCAGTGCCGCCACGCGCTGCAGCGCGCCGGCGCGGTCGCGCATCGGCTCCACGCAGCCGATGAAACGGCTCTTCTTGATCACCAGCTCGCTGGCGACCGGCGCGGCCAGGGTGGCAGCCAAAGCCGCGTCAGCGCCCGCCGTTCAGCGCCGCCGCGTGGTGGGCCAGGTGGTCGGCGATGAAGCTGGTGATGAAGTAGTAGCCGTGGTCGTAGCCGGCATGCCGGCGCAGCGTGAGCGGCTGGCCGACGGCTTCGCACGCCGCCTCGAAGGCTTCGGGGTACAGCTGCTCGGCCATGAATTTGTCGGCCAGGCCCTGGTCGACCAGGATGCCTAGCGGAAAGGGCGCGCTGGCCTGCCGGGCCATCAGCGCGCTGGCGTCGTGCGCTTCCCAAGTGCTGCGGTCTTGGCCCAGGTAGCCGCTGAAAGCCTTGTGGCCCCAGGGGCAGCGGGTGGGCGCGGCGATCGGCGCAAAGGCCGACACCGAGCGGAAGCGGCCCGGGTGGCGCAGGGCCAGCGTCAAGGCGCCATGGCCGCCCATCGAGTGGCCGAACAGGCCGGCGCGCTGCGCATCGAGCCCGAAGGCGGCGGCGGCCTCGGGCAGCAGCTCGTCCATCAAATAGCTTTCCATGCGCCAGTGCTGGGCCCAAGGTTCCTGCGTGGCGTCGAGGTAAAAGCCCGCGGCCACGCCGAAGTCCCAGGCATCAGCCTCGCCCGGCGCGTTGGCGCCACGCGGGCTGGTGTCGGGCATCAGCAGCGCGATGCCGTGCTCGGCCGCCAAGCGCTGCGCACCGGCCTTGATGGCGAAGGTTTCTTCGTTGCAGGTCAGGCCCGCCAGGTAGGTGAGCACGGGCACCGGCCCTTGCGCCGCCTGCGGCGGCAGGTACAGGCCGAAGCGCATCGGCAGGCCGATCTCGCGCGAGTCGTGCTTGTAGAAGCGCTGCTCGCCGCCGAAGCAGCCATGCGCGCTGATCAGTTCGAAGCTCATGCGGGCCTCCTGCAAGGCGATCAGTAGACGACGACCGAGCGGATCGACTCGCCGCGCTTCATCAGGTCGAAGCCTTCGTTGATCTGGTCCAGCTTCAGCGTGTGGGTGATCAGGTCGTCGATGTTGAGCTTGCCCTCCATGTACCAGTCGACGATCTTGGGCACGTCGGTGCGGCCACGGGCGCCGCCGAAGGCGCTGCCCTTCCACACCCGGCCGGTGACCAGCTGGAACGGCCGCGTGCTGATTTCCTGGCCGGCCGCGGCCACGCCGATGATCACGCTCTGGCCCCAGCCGCGGTGGGTGCACTCCAGCGCCTGGCGCATGGTGGTGGTGTTGCCGATGCACTCGAAGCTGTAGTCGGCACCGCCGTCGGTCAGCTGCACGATGGCGTCCACCACGTTGGGCACGTCCTTCGGGTTGACGAAGTGGGTCATGCCGAACTGGCGCGCCATGGCTTCACGTTCGGGGTTCAGGTCCACGCCGATGATCTTGTCGGCGCCCACCATCTTGGCGCCCTGGATCACGTTGAGGCCGATGCCGCCCAGGCCGAACACCACCACGTTGGCGCCGGCTTCCACCTTGGCCGTCCACAGCACCGCGCCGATGCCGGTGGTGACGCCGCAGCCGATGTAGCAGACCTTGTCGAAGGGCGCGTCCTCGCGGATCTTGGCCAGCGCGATGGCCGGCGCCACGATGTGGTTGGCGAAGGTGCTGGTGCCCATGTAGTGGAACAGCGGCTGGCCGTCGATCGAAAAGCGCGAAGTGCCATCGGGCATCAGGCCCTTGCCCTGCGTGGCGCGGATGGCGGTGCACAGGTTGGTCTTGCGCGACAGGCAGCTCTTGCACTGCCGGCATTCGGGCGTGTAGAGCGGGATCACATGGTCGCCGGGCTTGAGCGAGGTGACGCCGGGGCCCACGTCCACCACCACGCCGGCGCCTTCATGGCCCAGGATGGCGGGGAAGATGCCTTCGGGGTCGGCGCCCGACAGCGTGTAGTAGTCGGTGTGGCAGATGCCGGTGGCCTTGATCTCGACCAGCACCTCGCCTTCGCGCGGGCCGTCCAGCGTCACGTCTTCGATGGTCAGCGGGGCACCGGCTTTCCAGGCGACGGCGGCTTTGGTCTTCATGGGCAAATCCTCGGGTCTTGAAATGAAAGCGGCCGCTGTAGACGGCCGCATTGGGATGTTGGGGCGTACGGCCTCAGGTCCGCGGCGCGGCCACCGCAGCCTCCAGCGCATCGACGAAGCGGGCCGCCACGTCGAAGCCGGTCTGCTGCGTGATCTCCTGGAAGCCTGTGGGGCTGGTGACGTTGATCTCGGTGACGCAGTCGCCGATCACGTCCAGACCCACGAACAGCAGGCCGCGGGCGGCCAGCACCGGGCCGATGGCCTCGGCGATCTCGCGGTCGCGGGCCGACAGCGGCTGGGCCACACCCTTGCCGCCCACGGCCATGTTGCCGCGGATCTCGCTGCCCTGCGGAATGCGCGCCAGCGCATGCGGAATCGGCTCGCCGCCGATCAGGATGATGCGCTTGTCGCCCTGCACGATCTCGGGCAGGTACTTCTGCACCATCACCGTGGTGCGGCCGTGCTGGTTCAGCGTCTCGATGATGCTGCCCAGGTTCATGCCGTCGGCGCCCACGCGGAAGATGCCCATGCCGCCCATGCCGTCCAGCGGCTTCAGGATGATGTCCTGGTGCTGGGCATGGAAGTCGCGGATGGCCTGCGCGTCGCGCGTGACCAGCGTGGGGCCGATGACGTCGGGGAACTCGAGGATGGCCAGCTTTTCAGGGTGGTCGCGCAGCGCCCGCGGGCTGTTGAGCACCAGCGCGCCTTCCCGCTCGGCCTGCTCCAGCAGGTGGGTGGCGTAGAAGTACTCGCTGTCGAAGGGCGGGTCCTTGCGCATCAGCACCGCGTCCACCGCGGCCAGTTCCACCGGCCGCTGCTCTTCGACCTTGAACCAGGCGTAGGCATCGCCGGTGAGGCTGATGCGGCGCGCATCACGCGCCACCACGCGGCTGCCGCGCTGCCAGGCCAGGCCGCGCTGTTCGCAGGCCCAGATCGTGTGGCCGCGGCGGGCGGCCTCGCGCATCATCGCGAAGGTGGTGTCCTTGGCGGTCTTGAAGACCTCCAGCGGGTCGGCAACGAACAGCAGATCCATGGGGCGCAGACGGGTCAGCGGGCGGGGCGCCAGTGTTGCACAGCCAGCGCCAGCGCGCCGGCCACCACGCCCCAGAAGGCCGAGGCCACGCCGAACAGGCTGAGGCCGCTGGCCGTCACCACGAAGGTGATGAGCGCGGCTTCGCGGGTGCGCTCGTCCTTCATGGCCACCGCCAGTCCGCTGCCGATGGTGCCCAGCAGCGCAAAACCGGCCACGGCCAGCACCAGCGCCTTCGGAAAGGCCGCGATCAGGCCCACCACCGCGCCGCCCAGCAGGCCGACGACGATGTAGAACACCCCCGCCGCCACCGCGGCCATGTAGCGGCGGTCGGGGTCTTCATGCGCCTCGCGGCCATTGCAGATGGCGGCGGTGATGGCGGCCAGGTTGAAGGCATAACCGCCGAAGGGCGCCAGCAGCAGGCTGGCCAGCCCGGTGGTGGCGATCAATGGCGACACCGGCGCGCTGTAGCCGGCCGCGCGCAGCACCGCCACGCCGGGCAGGTTCTGCGAGGCCATGGTCACGACGAACAGCGGCAGCGCGATGCCCACCAGCGCGCTCCAGCTGAAGCGCGGCGTGGTGAACACCGGCACCGCCGGCGACCAGTCGATGCCGCCCAAGTGCAGCGTGCCCTGCAGCGCCGCCACGCCCATGCCCACCGCCAGCACACCCGGCACCGCATAGCGCGGCCACAGGCGCCGGCCGGCCAGGTAGGCCAGCAGCATGGGCAGCACCAGCGCCAGGTCGGTGCGCAGCGACAGGAAGGCGTCGAACGCAAAGCGCACCAGCACGCCGGCCAGCAGCGCCGCGGCCAGTGCCTGCGGAATGCGGTCCATCACGCGGCGGAAAGCACCGGTGACGCCCGCCAGCACGATGAGCAGCGCGCAGACGATGAAGGCGCCGACGGCTTCTTCCATCGTGCGGCCGGCGCCGGCGGTGACCAGCAGCGCCGCGCCCGGCGTGGACCAGGCGGTGAGCACCGGCTGCCGGTACCACAGCGACAGGCCGGTGCTGGTCAAGCCCATGCCCAGGCCCAGCGCCCACATCCAGCTGCTCAGCTGCGCCGGCGTGGCGCCCAGGCTGGCGGCCGCCTGGAAGATGATGACCACCGAGCTGGTGAAGCCGACCAGCACAGCGACGAAGCCCGCCACCACCGAGGTGAGCGAGAGATCCTTCCAAAACTGCACAGGCTAGATTTCTACTTTGGAGCCCAGCTCGACGATGCGGTTCGCCGGCAGGTGCAGGAAGTCGGCTGCCGCCGCCGCATTGCGGTGCATGTTGGCGAACAGCTTCTCGCGCCACATCGCCATGCCCTGGCCGATGCTGGGCACCACGATGTCGCGGCTGAGGAAGTAGCTGGTGTCCATCTCGTCCAGCGGCACGCCGCGGCCGGCCAGCAGCTTCAGCGCCTCGGGCACGTCGGGGTCGTTCTTGAAGCCGAAGTGCAGCAGCACCGACCAGCAGTCGTGGCCCAGCGGCGTCATCTCCAGCCGGCGGCCGAAGCCGATCCACGGCACCTCATGGTTCTGCACCGAGACGAACAGGTTGTACTCGTGCAGCACCTTGTTGTGCTTGAGGTTGTGCATCAGCGCATTGGGCACGATGGTGGGGTCGGCCGACATGAACACCGCCGTGCCCGGCACCCGCGTGGGCGGGCTGATGAACACCGATTCGAGGAAGCTCTTCAGGTCGATCGCGTCGTCGCGCAGCCGCTCGGCCACCAGCTGTCGGCCGCGCATCCAGGTGGTCATCAGCGTGAACATGCCCAGGCCGATGACGATGGGGAACCAGCCGCCCGAGAAGAACTTGAGCAGGTTGGACAGGAAGAAGGTGATGTCGATGACGAAGAAGAAGCCCGTGGCCAGCAGGCACAGCGGCAGCGAATACTTCCAGCCGTAGCGGATCACGTAGAAGGTCATCACCGTGGTGATGGTCATGTCCAGCGTGACCGCGATGCCATAGGCATGCGCCAGATTGGACGAGCTGCCGAACAGCCCCACCGCCAGCACGATGAGCACGTACAGGCACCAGTTGATGAAGGGTACGTAGATCTGCCCGGTGTCGCGCACCGAGGTGTGCTTGATGTACATGCGCGGCAGCAGGCCCATCTGGATGGCTTGCCGCGTGACCGAGAAGGCCGCGGTGATCAGCGCCTGCGAAGCGATGATGGTGGCGCAGGTGGCCAGGCCCACCAGCGGCAGCGCCGCCCACTTGGGCGCCAGCAGGTAAAACGGGTTGGCCGCGGCTTCCGGGTTCTCGAGCAGCAGCGCGCCCTGGCCGAAGTAGTTCACCACCAGCGCCGGCATCACGAAGCTGTACCAGGCGATGCGGATGGGCTGCTTGCCGAAGTGGCCCAGGTCGGCGTAGAGCGCTTCGCCGCCGGTGATGCACAGCACCACCGCGCCCAGCGCGATGAAGGCCACCATCGGGTTCTCGCTGATGAAGCGCAGCGCATACACCGGGTTCAGCGCCAGCAGCACGTGCGGGTTCTCGAGGATGCCCGGCAGCCCCAGCGCCACCAGGGTGATGAACCACACCAGCATCACCGGCCCGAAGAAGCGGCCGATGCCGCCGGTGCCGAAGCGCTGCACCGCGAACAGCACGGTGATCAGCAGCAGCGTGACCGGCACCACCACGCCATGCAGCGCCGGCGCGGCCACCTCCAGGCCCTCGACCGCCGACAGCACCGAGATGGCCGGCGTGATCACCCCGTCGCCGTAGAAGATGGCGGTGCCGAACATGCCCACCAGCAGCAGCGTCTGCCGCAGCGCGGGCCGCTCCTTCACGGCGGTGGTGGCCAGCGCCAGCATCGCGATCAGCCCGCCTTCGCCGTTGTTGTCGGCGCGCAGGATCAGCAGCACGTACTTGAGCGAGACGACGACCGTCATCGTCCAGAAGATCATCGACAGCACGCCCAGCACGTTGTCGTGCGTGACGGCGACGCGACCTTCCGCAAACACTTCCTTCAGGGCATACAGCGGGCTGGTGCCGATGTCGCCGTAGACGATGCCCAGCGCGGCGAGCGTCAGGGCGGCCAGGGCGGCCGGAGAGCGGTTGGCGTTGTGAGAACCCACGAAGCAGCACCCCACCATCGGGGGTCGTTCATCGAAAGGCGCCTATTGTGCTCGCAGCCGATGCTGCACCGCCGCAAAGTCTCCCGGCCGTGTTTATTCGTAAACCTCGGCGTCCGGGTCCGTCGCTTCCAGCTCATAGCTGGCCGCCAGCATCGCCAGCCGGCCGATCACGCCGTACATGTAGAAGCGGTTGGGGGCGCTCACGCCCGGCTTGGCACCGGGCTTGGGCAGCTGGTTGTGCTCGGCGAAGGCCAGCGGCACGTAGCGCGCGCCCGGGGTGTTCAGGTTCTCGTCGGTGCCGCGCTCGGCATGCACGCGGTAGAAGCCGCCCACCACGTAGCGGTCGATCATGTAGACCACCGGTTCGGCCACCGCGTCGTGCATGCGTTCGTAGGTGGGCACGCCTTCCTGGATCAGCACCTGGGTGACGTGCTGGCCGTCCTTGGCCTCGCCCATCTTCTCAAGCGCGCGGCGGCTCAGCTCGGCCAGCTCCTTGGCGTCGCGCACCATCAGGATGCCCATGCCGTCGGTGCCGTTGTCGGCCTTGACCGCCACGAAAGGCTTTTCGTTGATGCCGTATTCCTTGTACTTGCGGCGCACCTTGGCCAGCATCGCGTCGGCCTGCGTCTGCACGCAGTCCAGGCCGTCGCCCTGGCTGAAGTCCACCTGCCCGCACTGCGCGAACATCGGGTTGATCAGCCACGGGTCCATGCCCATCAGCTTGCTGAACTTCTTGGCCACTTCCTCGTAGCTCTGGAAGTGGGTGCTCTTGCGGCGCACCGCCCAGCCGGCGTGCAGCGGCGGCAGCAGGTACTGCTCGTGCAGGTTTTCCAGCTTGGCCGGCAGGCCGGCCGAGAGGTCGTTGTTCAGCAGCACGGTGCAGGGGTCGAAGTCCTTCAGGCCCACGCGGCCGCGCACCCGCTGCAGCGGCTCCACGGTCAGGTCGCTGCCGTCGGGCAGGGTCACGGTGGTGGGGCCGGTCAGGCTCTCGTCCAGCGAGCCCAGGCGCACGTTGAGGCCCGCCTGGTGGAAGATGTTCTTCAGCCGCTGCAGGTTGGCCAGGTAGAAGCTGCCGGCGTGGCGCTCAGGCACCAGCAGCAGGTTCTTGGCCTCGGGGCAGATCTTCTCGATCGCCGCCATCGCCGCCTGCACCGCCAGCGGCAGCATCTCGGGCGTCAGGTTGTGCCAGCCGCCCGGAAACAGGTTGGTGTCCACCGGCGCCAGCTTGAAGCCGGCATTGCGCAGGTCGACCGAGGTGTAGAACGGCGGCGTGTGCTCCATCCATTCCAGCCGAAACCAGCGCTCGATCGCCGGCATCGACTCCAGGATGCGCTGTTCCAGTTCGTTGATGGGCCCGGTCAGGGCGGTGATGAGATGCGGAACCATGCTGATCGCCCGTGTGCGCTGTGAAGACTGATTCTAGAAGTGCGGCAGGTGGGGGCGAGCGGCGGAATCGCCAGCCGGAAACAGGAAAAAAAGGGGCCGCCCGAAGGCGGCCCAATCGCTCTGTCGATCTTGGTTGGGAAGCGGCTTACTTGCTGTAGGCCGTTTCGCCGTGCGAGGTGATGTCCAGGCCTTCGCGTTCGTCTTCTTCCGAGACGCGCAGACCGATGGTCAGGTCGACGATCTTGTAGGCGATGACCGAGACCACCGCCGACCACACCACGGTCAGCAGCACGGCCTTGGCCTGCGTCCACACCTGGCCGGCGATGGTGTACGCGTCGGGGGCGATCATCGCCACCGTGGTCCAGTCGGCCACGGCGCTGGGGCCGCCCAGGTTGGGCGAATTGAACACGCCGGTCAGCAGAGCCCCCAGGATGCCGCCCACGCCGTGCACGCCGAACACGTCCAGCGAGTCGTCCGCGCCCAGCAGCTTCTTCAGGCCGTTGACGCCCCACAGGCAGGCGAAGCCGGCGATGAAGCCGATGATCAGGCCGCCGCCGATGCCGACGTTGCCGGCCGCGGGGGTGATGGCCACCAGGCCGGCCACGGCGCCCGAGGCCGCACCCAGCATCGAGGCCTTGCCACGCATCAGCGCTTCACCGATGCACCAGGCCAGCACGGCGGCGGCGGTGGCGAACAGCGTGTTGATGAAGGCCAGGGCCGCGAAGCCGTTGGCTTCCAGCGCGGAGCCGGCGTTGAAGCCGAACCAGCCCACCCACAGCAGCGAGGCGCCCACCATGGTTAGGGTCAGGCTGTGCGGGGCCATGCTTTCCTTGCCGTAGCCCACGCGCTTGCCCACCATGTAGGCACCCACCAGGCCGGCGACGGCGGCGTTGATGTGCACCACGGTGCCGCCCGCGAAGTCCAGCGCGCCCCACTGCCAGATCAGGCCGGCCTTGGCGTTCATCGCATCGACCACGTCGGGGCCGGTGTAGGCGTCCGGGCCCATCCAGAACCACACCATGTGCGCGATGGGCGCATAGCTGAAGGTGAACCAGATGGCGGTGAACAGCAGCACGGCCGAGAACTTGATGCGCTCGGCGAAGGCGCCCACGATCAGCGCGCAGGTGATGCCCGCGAACGTGGCCTGGAAGGCCGCGAACACGATCTCGGGGATGACCACGCCCTTGCTGAAGGTGGCGCCGTTGGCAAAGGTGCCGGCGACGTTGTCCCAGATGCCCTTCATCATCAGCCGGTCGAAGCCGCCGATGAAGGCATTGCCTTCGGTGAAGGCCAGGCTGTAGCCGTAGATGGCCCACAGCACGACGATCATCGCGAAGGTGACCATCACCTGCATCAGCACCGACAGCATGTTCTTGCTGCGCACCAGGCCGCCGTAGAACAGGGCCAGGCCGGGCACGGCCATCATGATGACCAGCAGCGTGGACAGCATCATCCACGACACGTCGCCCTTGTTGGGCGTGGGCGCCGGCGCAGCGGCGTCCGAGGCGGCGGCGGCCGGGGCCGACGCGGTGGCTGCAGCCGGTGCAGCTGCTTCAGAAGCGGCGGCAGCCGGTGCCGTCGCGGCTGGGGCCGAGGCGGGCTCCTGCGCCGCGGCCATCCCTCCGAGGCCCAGGAGCGACAAGCCCAGGGCGAACGAGACAATCAGTTTTTTCATGGGTCTTTCTCTTGGTGGGCGTCAGAGCGCGTCCTTGCCGGTTTCCCCGGTGCGAATGCGCACGACCTGCTCGAGCGGCGACACGAAGATCTTTCCGTCGCCGATCTTTCCGGTGCGCGCGGAGGCCTCGATGGCCTCGATGACGCGGTCGACGATCGCGTCGTCGACGGCGGCTTCGATCTTGACCTTGGGCAGGAAGTCGACGACGTACTCGGCGCCGCGGTAGAGCTCGGTATGGCCCTTCTGGCGGCCGAAGCCCTTGACTTCGGTCACCGTGATGCCCTGAACGCCGATGCCGCTCAAGGCCTCACGCACTTCGTCGAGCTTGAACGGCTTGACGATGGCGGTCACCATCTTCATGGTTGCTTTCTCCCGTTGGATCAAAAGTGTGCTGACGCCGAAAGCGGCGCCGGTCGAGCAGAACAACTCGCCGCAGACCGGCGATCAAAAGACCAGTAGCCCGGCAGCGGACCACCGGGTGACTGCAGGGGTTTTTGCAGCTTTTGTGCCAACACCCTGTTTCAGCCCACGCCCCAGGCCGGGGCGGCTTTTGGCGCTCGCACCAAGCACCAGCATCGACCGCACCAGCGGGGTGAATGCCTGAAAACCGCACCGCAGCGGTGCATTCAGAGGGCCGGTGCCAGCAGAGCGGGCGCGTTCGCCCACGCGGCACACCTCACCGTCACAATCGGATGGTCGCAGTCCGGACGCCGTATCTCCCACTCTTCGAGGAGGCTGGCCATGACGCTGGCGATCGTTGCGAGCCGCGCGCTCGACGGGCTGGACGCCCCCGCGGTGCAGGTGGAAGTGCACCTGGCCAATGGCCTGCCGGCCTTCAACCTGGTGGGCCTGGCCGACACCGAAGTGAAAGAAGCCCGCGAGCGGGTGCGCGCCGCCCTGGCGCACAGCGGGCTGGGCTTTCCGCACAACAAGCGCATCACCGTGAGCCTGGCGCCGGCCGACCTGCCCAAGGAGTCCGGCCGCTTCGACCTGCCGATCGCCCTGGGCATCCTGGCCGCCAACGAACAGCTGGACGCCGCCAAACTGGCCCGCCACGAATACGCGGGCGAGCTGTCGCTGGCCGGCGAGCTGCGGCCGGTGCGTGGCGCGGTGGCGCTGGCCTACGCCGCGCGCCGCGCCGGCGCCAGCCGCTCGCTGGTGCTGCCCGAAGCCAGCGCCAGCCAGGCCGCCCTGGTGGACGGCGTGGCCGTCTACGGCGCCCGCCACCTGATGGACGTGGTGACTGCGCTGCAACCCGGCGACGACGCGCCGCCGCTGGCCCGCGCCACCGCACCGGAGCGCCCACCCGCACCGCCCGGCCCCGACCTGCGCGACGTGCGCGGCCAGGCCGCCGTCAAGCGCGTGCTGGAAGTGGCCGCGGCCGGCGGCCACAGCCTGCTGATGGTGGGCGCGCCAGGCACCGGCAAGTCGATGCTGGCGCAGCGCCTGCCCGGCCTGCTGCCGCCCATGGCCGAAGAAGAGGCGTTGGCCACTGCCGCCATCGCCAGCCTGGGGCGCACCGGCTTCGACCTGGCGCAGTGGCGCCAGCGGCCGGTGCGCGCACCCCACCACTCGGCCAGTGCGGCGGCGCTGGTGGGCGGCGGATCACCGCCGCGGCCGGGCGAGATTTCGCTGGCGCACGGAGGTGTCTTGTTCCTTGACGAGCTGCCGGAGTACCCCCGACATGCGCTGGAAGCCCTGCGCGAGCCGCTGGAAACCGGCCAGGTGACGCTGTCGCGGGCCGCGCGGCAGGCCACCTACCCGGCGCGCTTCCAGCTGATCGCCGCGATGAACCCCTGCCCTTGCGGCTTTCTGGGCGCGCCGGCCGGGCACTTGCGCGCCTGCCGCTGCACGCCCGACCAGGTGGCCCGTTACCAGGGCCGGCTGTCGGGGCCGCTGCTGGACCG
>NZ_CAXFDV010000080.1:0-6594 GCF_964001545.1 uncultured Aquincola sp. | reverse complement strand
GGTCCAGCAGCACGCCCAGGTGGGTGTGCCAGCCGCCCGAGACGCTGAGCATCGATGCGCTGGAAGCCAGCCGGCGGTGGGTGATGGTCAGCCGCACCTGCTGGCCGCCTGCCACCGGCGCCAGATCAAATTCCACCGTGGAAGGCGGCGCACCGCCGGGCTCGGGCCAGCTCAGCACCAGGCGCTGCGGCGGCTGCCAGGTGAGCACCTGGCCACCGTGTTCGCCGATGTCGCCGTCGCTGCACAGCAGGCTGGCATCGGGCGGCGGCTCGGCCACCGGCGACAGGTCTTGGTGCCGGAAGAGCAGCGTATAGCGGCCACCCTCGTGCGGCGCCATCGGCCCGCCGGCCAGCCACAGCGCGCGCTTGTCGGGGTCTGTCAGGTAGGTCCACAAGCGCTCGGGCGTGCCGGGCAGCAGCCGTTCGATGCGCACGGTGGCGGGCGCGATCACCGCGCCTAGCGGCTCGGCGTCGGTGGAGGAAAAGGGCGTATGGGCAGTCATCGCGAGGGTCCTCGGGCAGATGGGCGCGCCTTCTTGCGGTCAGGCGCTGGGGCAGGGGCGGAAGCCGCGGCCGCGCTGGCGTCTTCGGCCAGCAGGGCGGCTTCCAGGGCATCGAGCCGCTGCGACCAGAAGGCCTGCTGCTCGTGGATCCACGCGCCGGCTTCAGCCAGCGGGGCGGGGTTGAAGGACAGCAGGTGCTCGCGACCCACCACCCGGCGCTGCACCAGCTGCGCCCGCTCCAGGATGCGGATGTGCTTGGACACCGAGTTCAGCGAGATGGCGAACGGCGCCGCCAGCTCGGTCACGCGGGCTTCGCCGCGCGCCAGCCGCCGCAGGATGGCGCGGCGCGTGGCATCGGCCAGCGCGGTCATGGTGTGGTCCAGCAGGTCGGTCGTCGTCATTTCATTCACCGTTATGGGTGAATATAGAAGGCGGCCGGGGCCTGTCAAGGCCGCTAAGCTGCCGCCCATGAAACAAACCTTCCGCACATCCTTCCTGCGTCGCACCGCGCTGGCCCTGGGCCTGCTGGCGGCCGCCGCCGCCCAGGCCGAGCCCGTGGGCGAGGTGGACACCGTCTTCAAGCTCATCGGCCCCGACCACAAGATCGTGGTGGATGCGTACGACGACCCCGGCGTGCAGGGCGTCACCTGCTACGTGTCGCGCGCCAAGACCGGCGGCGTGAAGGGCGCGCTGGGCCTGGCCGAAGACAAGGCCGAAGCCAGCATCGCCTGCCGTCAGACCGGGCCCATCAGCTTCAAGAAGCCGCTGCCGGCGCAGGAAGAGATGTTCACCGAGCGCATCTCCCTCATCTTCAAGAAGCTGCGCGTGGTGCGCATGGTGGACAAGACCCGCAACACGCTGGTGTACCTGACCTACTCCGACCGGGTGATCGAAGGCTCGCCGCAGAACAGCGTGACCGCCGTGCCGGTGGACCGGGGCACCGTCATTCCGCTGAAGTAAGGCCATGGACGAGCTGGTGCTGAGGCCGCTGGCCGACACGGATTCGCTGGAAGCCATCACCGCGCTGCTGCACCGCGCCTATGCGCCGCTGGCCGCCATGGGCCTGAACTACACCGCGGTGGACCAGAAGGTGGCCATGACCCGCGAGCGGGTGCTGGGCGGCCAGTGCTACGTGCTGGCCCGCGGGGCGCAGGTGGTGGGCACCATCACCGTCAACGGTCCGTTCGACCCGCAACGCCATGCCTGGGCGCGGGCCACGCCCTGGTACTTCCGCACCGACGTGGCCCACATCCACCAGTTCGCCATTGAGCCGGCGCTGCGCGGCCAGCGGCTGGGCGAACGGCTGTTTGCGGCGTGCGAAGCCTGGGCGCGCGAGCAAGGCCACCGCGCCATCGCGCTGGACACGGCGGTGCCCGCCCACCACCTGCGGGCGCTGTACGGCCGCTGGGGCTTTGCCGATGTGGACGAGGTGCAGTGGGACGGCAAGCACTACCGCAGCGTGGTGATGGTCAAGCCGCTGCAGCCGGGCATGCCGCCGGGGCTGGACGATGGGGAGCACCGCTGCGCCGTGGTGCGCACGCTGTGGACGCGGGTGCAGGCCCGCGACTGGCCCGGCATGCGCGCGCTGTACGCCGCCGATGCGGTGACGCACTGGCCTTGCAGCGGTGAATGGTTCCTCGATGGTGATGCCATCGTGCGCGCCAATGCCGCCTACCCCGAGGGCTGGACCATCACGCTGCAGGCGGTGGACGCGCTGGCCGATGGCCGTGTGCATGCGGTGGTGCGGGTCGACCACCCGCCCGGCGTGTTCTTCTGCAACGCCCGCTACCGGCTGAGCAGTGGCCCTTCAGGCCCGGTGATTGCCGAGGCGGTGGAACACTGGGCCACCGCCGAAACGCCGCCGGACTGGCGCAGCGCCGAGACCGTGGGCGCCTACCGGCGCGACCCTGTTTGAGCGGTTGTTACTCGATGCACCTCGACACCACCCAACTCATGGCCCTGGCCGCCGCGCTCGGCTGGGCCAGCGGCCTGCGCCTGTATGCGGTGGTGTTTCTCACCGGGCTGGCCGGCTGGCTGGGCTGGGTGCAGCTGCCGGCCGGTCTTCATGTCCTGCAAAGTCCGGTGCTGCTGGCCGTCAGCGGTGCGCTGGTGCTGGTGGAGTTTCTGGCCGACAAGATCCCCTGGGTGGATTCGGCCTGGGATACGGTGCACACCGCCATCCGCATACCGGCCGGGGCCGCGCTGGCTTATGGCGTGTTCGGCGGCGACGAGGCCACCAGGGGCGCCGTGGCCGCGCTGCTGGGCGGCAGCCTGGCGGCCACCGCGCATGCGGCCAAGGCGGCCACGCGGGCGGCGGCCAACACCTCGCCCGAGCCCTTCAGCAACATCGGCCTGTCGTTGCTGGGCGATGCCTTCGTGCCGTCGATGTTGTGGCTGTCGGTGAACCAGCCGCTGTGGTTCTTCGCGCTGCTGGCCGTGGGCCTGGTGGTGATGGTGGCGGCCATCGTGCTGCTGTCGCGATTTTTGCGCGGGCTGGCCGGTCGGGTACGGCGGGCTGCGGCCGGCGATGGTGGCGCCGTCGCGCGATGACAATGGCGCCATGAGCACTGCCGACACCCCCACCCCGTCTGCCGAGGCCGCCACGGGCGGTTCTGAAGGTTTTCAGCGCGTCACCGCGCTGCTGGCCGAGCTGGGCCATCCGCATGCGCCGCGCTGGCTGGGCGTGCCGGCCCGCACCTCGCAAGAGGCGGCCGATGCGCTGGGCATCCTGGTGGGGCAGGTGGCCAAGAGCGTGATCTTCAAGCGCAAGGCTGACGAAGCCGCGGTGCTGGTGGTGGCCTCGGGCGACCGCCGGGTGGACGAGAAGAAGGTGGCTGCGCTGGTGGGGCCGGTGGGCCGCGCCGATGCGGCTTTCGTCAAGGCCCGCACCGGCTTTTCCATCGGCGGCGTGTCGCCCTTGGGCCATGCCGAAAAGCTGGTGACGCTGATCGACGACCAGCTGTTCCGCTTTCACGAGGTGTGGGCCGCCGCCGGCCACCCGAACGGCGTGTTCATGCTCACGCCGCAGCAGCTGGCCAGCCTCACCGGCGCGCCGGTGGTGGACGTGGTGCAGGCATGAGCGCTTTGCCTGTACCTTCCCCCTGCAACAGCGTCTGCCGCATTGACCCGGCCAGCGGCTGGTGCATGGGCTGCGCCCGTTCGCTGGACGAGATCGCCGCGTGGAGCCGTATGGGCGACGAGGGCAAGCGTGTGGTGTGGGCGCAGCTGCCCGCGCGGCGCGAGGCCTTGCGCCAGCGCGGGCTGCTGGTGCTCACGGGCAAGGTGCGCGCATGAAGTCGCTGCGCTTCTGGTTCGACGTGATCTCGCCCTACGCCTGGCTGGCCTTCGACCGGCTGCCGCAGGCGCTGGAAGGGCAGTCATACCTGGTGGAGTACCGGCCGCTGCTGCTGGGCGCGGTGCTGCAGCACTGGGGCCAGCGCGGCCCGGCTGAGGTGGCGCCCAAGCGCGACTGGACCTACCGCCAGGTGCTGTGGCTGGCGCGCCAGCAGGGCACGCCGCTGCAGCTGCCGGCGCAGCACCCGTTCAACCCGCTGGCGCTGCAGCGGCTGGCGCTGGCCTGCAGCCCGCCGGGCGGTGCGCCCAACCGGCGCGTGGTGGAGGCCTTGTTCCGCCACGTGTGGTGCGAAGGCGGTGACGCCAACGACCCGCAGCGCCTGGCCGCGCTGACGGCGCGGCTGCAGCCGCAGCGCGACCCGGCCTCGGCCGAGGTGAAGGAAGAGCTGAAGTTGTCGACACAAGCCGCCATCGAGCACGGCGTGTTCGGCGTGCCGGCCATCGAGCTGGACGGCCGGCTGTTCTGGGGCCTGGACGCGCTGCCCATGGTGGCCGCTGCGCTGGCCGGCGATCCGTTCTTTGACCAGCCATGGGCGGACGCGGCAGCGCCGCGGCCCGCCGTCACGCGCTCCTAAAGCCCGGGCGGTGTTCCGAGAAGAAGCTCGCGCAGCTCATCCGCCCCGATCGCCTTGCCCTCGTCCTGCCCTTCCAGCAGCCCATCGGCCAGGCCGCGCTTGTCGCGGTGCAGGTCGACGATGCGCTCTTCGATCGAGCCGGCCGTGACCAGGCGGTACACCGTCACCGGCCGCTGCTGGCCGATGCGGTGGGCGCGGCCCATGGCCTGGTCTTCGGCGGCCGGGTTCCACCAGGGGTCGACGATCAGCACATAGTCGGCCATCGTCAGGTTGAGGCCGAAGCCACCCGCCTTCAGGCTGATGAGAAACAGCTCGCCTTCACCCCGCTGAAAAGCGGCCACGCGGCGCGCCCGCTCCGGCCCCGGCGTGCTGCCGTCCAGGTACTGGTAGCCGATGCCGGCGTCGTCCAGCCGCCGGCCCAGCAGCTTCAAGAAGTCGGTGAACTGGCTGAACACCAGCGCCTTGTGCTGGCCGTCCACCAGCTCGCGCACCAGGGTCTCGAACTCCTGCGCCTTGCTGCCGACGATGCCCAGCTCGGGCGACACCAGCCGCGGGTCGCAGGCAGCGCGGCGCAGCCGGGTGAGTTCGGCCAGCACATGGAAGGCGGTGTCGGGGCCGCCCTTCTCACCCATCTCCTGGATGCGTTCCACCGCATTGCGGCGCAGCGCTTCCAGGAAGTTGCGCTCGGCCTCGCTGGGCTGCACCTGGTGGACGATCTCGGTGCGCGGCGGCAAATCGGTCAGCACCTGGGCCTTGGTGCGCCGAAGCAGGAAGGGCGAGACCAGCCGGCGCAGCCGCGCACGGGCCGCGGCGTCCTGCTGTTTTTCGATCGGGCTGCCGAAGCGTTCGTTGAACTGCGTGGCCGTGCCCAGCAGGCCGGGGTTCAGCATGTTCATGATGGACCACAGGTCGGCCAGCCGGTTTTCCACCGGCGTGCCGGTGAGCGCCAGGCGGAAGTCGGCCTTCAGCTCGGCCACCGACTTGGCGCGCTTGGTGGCGGCGTTTTTCACCGCCTGGGCTTCGTCCATCACCAGCGTGGACCAGGTGCGCCGGGCAAAGCGCTCGGCGTCCAGCTGCACCAGCGCGTACGAGACGATGAGCAGGTCGCCCGGCCCGGCTTCGTCGATGCTGGCGTCGCGGTTGCGCTCGTTGCCCGCATCGCCATAGATGGCGGCGCGCAGGCCGGGCGCGAAGGTCTGCGCCTCGGCCAGCCAGTTGCCGGCCACCGAGGTGGGCGCCACCACCAGCGCCGGCCCCCGCTCGGCACGGGCCAGCAGCATCGCCAGCGTCTGCACCGTCTTGCCCAGGCCCATGTCGTCGGCCAGGCAGGCGCCCAGGCCGGCATGGGCCAGGCGCGACATCCAGGCATAACCTTCGGCCTGGTAGCTGCGCAGCTCGGCGCGCAAGCCCTTGGGCAGTTCGGGCTGCAGCTGGGCGGCCGCTTGCAGCGCGGCCAGCCGCTGGCGCCACGGGTTGTCGCCGTCCACCTGCATGCCGTCGAGCGTGGCTTCCAGCCAGGCGGCGCCGGCGGCCGGCAGCGCAAACACGCCGTCAGGCCGCTGCGCGCCCAGGGCCGACAAGTCGGCCAGCTGCTGGCGCAGGCGCTCGGTCAGCGCCAGGTATTCACCTTCGCCCAGCGCGACGAAGCGGCCGGTCTTGGCCTGCTGCGCCATCTGCAGCAACTGCTGCAGGCCCACCACGCGGTGGTCGTCCACCTTCAGCTCGCCTTCCAGCGCAAACCATTGCCGCTCGCTGCTCACCCGCACGGCCAGCGCATGCGGCGCCACGGTGGTCAGGCGCACCGGCTTGCCGCGCGGCCAGTCCAGCGCGGCGATGGCGGGCAATGTGGGCAGGGCTTCCACCGTTTGCAGCGCCAGCTCGGGCGTGTCCAGCAGCCAGCCGGCTTCACCGGCTTCGCTGCCTTCCAGCCAGGGCAGGGCATCGAGCACGCCGTGCAGGTGGGCTGCTTCCTGCGCCAGGTCGCGGCGGGTGGCCAGGCTCAGGCCTTCATGCACCGTCATCAGCCGCTCGCGGCCCACGGCGGGCGGCACCGCCGGGCCGAAGGCGCCGAAGGGCATCACCACCAGGCGCAGCTGCAGCGCATCGCCCACCGGCACCAGCTGGGCGCGCAGGCGGCTCTCGCCCGGCACTTCGGTGCCGGCG
>NZ_CAXFDV010000079.1:0-7225 GCF_964001545.1 uncultured Aquincola sp. | reverse complement strand
TGGATCGCCGCCGAGCCGACGCCGCCCGCCCCACCGACGATGAGCAGGGCCGGCGCCGCGCCCGGCACGGGGTCACGCACCTTCAGCCGGTCGAACAGCATCTCCCAGGCCGTGATCATGGTCAGGGGCAGGGCGGCGGCTTCAGTGAAAGACAGGCTCTTCGGCTTCGGCCCGACGATCCGCTCGTCGACGAGATGGAACTCCATATTGGCGCCGGGGCGGTTCAGCGCGCCCGCATAGAAGACGGCGTCGCCCGGCCGGAAGGCCGTGACCTCGGGGCCCACGGCCTTGACGATGCCGGCCGCGTCCCAGCCGAGGATGCGGGCCTCTCCCTCCGGCGGGCGGGCGTTGCGCCGCACCTTCGTGTCGACCGGATTGACCGAGATCGCCTTGACCTCGACCAGCAGGTCGCGGCCGGCCGCGACGGGCTCGGGCAGATCGAGGGGGATGAGGCTGGTTTCGGCGCTGATGTCCTGGGGTTCGCGATAGCCGATGGCGCGCATGGGGGAGGTCTCCTGCATTGCAATGCAGGCGAGATGATCCCTATTCTCGGATGCCGCAAGAACGCACAATTTCCGCCGATAGTGCCGAAAAGGATACCGTGATGCCGCCTCGTTTTCAGGAGCCCTATTGTTCCGCAGGCTGCCCGGTCGAGGCCGCGTTGGGGCTGATCGGCGGCAAATGGAAGGGAATCCTGCTCTATCACCTGATGAGCGGGACGCTGCGCTTCAACGAGATCCGCAAGCGCGTCCCCGGCGTGACCCAGCGCATGCTCACCACACAACTGCGTGAGCTGGAGGCCGACGGGCTGATCCTGCGCGTCGTCTATCCGCAGGTGCCACCGCGGGTCGAATACTCGCTCTCGGACAGGGGGCGAACGCTGCAGCCGGTCATCATGGCGCTGAAGGCGTGGGGCGAACGCCACGCCACGCAGCGGGAGCCGCAGGCCGCCTGAGCGCCTCCGTCAGTAAGGCAGCCCGACATAGTTCTCCGCCAGCGCCGCCATCGCGTGCTCGGACGAGACCAGATAGTCGAGTTCGGCCTGCTGCATGCGCTGCTCGAACGGGCTCTGCTCCGGAAAGAGATGCATCAGCGAGGTCAGCCACCAGGAGAAACGCTCCGCCTTCCACACCCGCGCCAGCGCCTTCTGCGAATAGGCGTCGATGCCGGCCTCGGAATGGTCGAGGAAGAGCTCGCGCAGCGCCTCGAACAGGTAATGCACGTCGCTGGCGGCGAGGTTGAGGCCCTTGGCGCCGGTGGGCGGCACGATGTGCGCAGCGTCGCCGGCCAGGAACAGCCGGCCGAAGCGCATCGGCTCGGCCACGAAGCTGCGCAGCGGCGCGATGCTCTTTTCGATCGACGGGCCGGTGACGAGGTTGGCCGCCACGTCGGCCGGCAGCCGGCGCGCCAGTTCGGCCCAGAAGGCATCGTCGCTCCAGCGCGAGGCCTGGTCGTCGAGCGAGCACTGCACGTAGTAGCGGCTGCGGGTTGCCGACCGCATGCTGCACAGCGCGAAGCCGCGTTCGCTGTGCGCGTAGATCAGCTCATGCGCCACCGGCGGCACGTCGGCCAGCACGCCCAGCCAGCCGAAGGGGTAGACCTTCTCGTGCGTCTGCAGCGCATCGGCCGGCACGCTGGCGCGGCACACGCCGTGGTAGCCATCGCAGCCGGCGATGAAGTCGCACTGCAGCGTGTGGGCCTCGCCGTTCAGCGTGTAGGTGACCCGGGGCTGGCTGCCGCCGAAATCGTGCACCGCCACGTCCTGCGCCTCGTACACGGTGCTCAGGCCGGCGGCGGCTCGGGCGTCCATCAGGTCGCGGGTGACTTCGGTCTGGCCGTACACCACGACATGCTTGTTGGTCAGCGCCTTCAGGTCGATGCGGTGCATCTCTGCGCCGAAGGACAGGTTCACGCCGTCGTGCGGCAGGCCTTCGGCATGCAGGCGCTCGCTCACGCCCGCCTCGTCCAGCAGGTCCACCGTCACCTGTTCCAGCACGCCGGCGCGGATGCGGCCGAGCACGTAGTCGGCGCTGCGCTGCTCGATGATCACGGCGTCCACGCCCTTGCGCGCCAGCAGTGCGCCGAGCAGAAGACCGGAGGGGCCGGCGCCGATGATGGCGACCTGGGTGCGGGTGGTGGGCATGGGACGGGCTTTCGTCGCGGTGGGATGATGAAGGGCGCTACAGCAGCTGCCGCAGCGTGGCCTGCGACTGCTTGAGCGGCGGCAGGCAGTGCTCGACCAGCTGGTCCATGGTCATGCGCTGCGCATGCACGCTGAAGTTCAGTGCCGCGATGGTGTCGCCGCGGTAGTTCTTCAGCGGCACGGCGATGGTGCGCAGGCCGAGTTCCAGTTCCTGGTCCACGCACGCATAACCCTGCGCCCGCGCATGCGCGATCTCGATGCGCAGCCGCTCGGGCAGGGTCACGGTGTGGGGGGTGTAGGCGCGCAGGCTCTGGCGGTAGATCCAGGCGTCCACCTCGGCCTGCGGCAGCGCGGCCAGCAGCACGCGGCCGTTGGAGGTGCAGTGCGCCGGCACCCGGGTGCCGGGCTGCAGCGTGGCCGAGATGACGCGCCCCGCGCTGGTGGCGGCGATGCAGATCACGTCGTCGCCGTCCAGCGTGCCGGCCGACGAGGCTTCCTTCATCGCATAGGCCAGCTTGTGCAGCTCGGGCTGCACGATGCGCGGCAGCCGGGCCGAATGCATGTAGCTCTGCGCCAGCCGCAGCACCTTGGGCGTGAGGGCGAACAGCCGGCGGTCCTGGCTGACGAAGCCCAGGTGGGCCAGCGTGATGAGGTAGCGGCGCGCTGCGGCGCGGGTAAGGCCGGTGCGCTGGGCCACTTCGGCGATGGTCAGGCGCGGGCGGTCCTGGTCGAAGGCTTCGATGACCTGCAGGCCTTTTTCCAGCCCGGCGACCAGGTCACGCGCCGCCGGTCCGGGCGGCGCTTCCGGCCGCGGCGCGTTGCGCCCGGTGGCCGGATCGTCGGTGTGGAAGTCGTCGTCGCTCATGGGAGTCTCTTGTGCGCTATTCGCCCGAGAGGCCGGCCGCTGCAGGGATGGACGCAATGTAGGCAGGCCATCCGCGCGTTGCCAGAGGGTTCGGCTGAGGGTTGGGCGTATGCCGCACAACTCAGCAGCCGGGCACCAGCCTCACGGGTGATGAAGACGAAAAAAAGCCGACCCCGTGGGCCGGCTGCGAACGTGTCGGGCGGTGTTTACACCCGCTCGAGGATGACTGCGATGCCCTGGCCGACGCCGATGCACATGGTGCACAGCGCGTAGCGGCCACCGCTCTTGTGCAACTGGTTCACCGCGGTGGTGGCCAGGCGGGCGCCGCTGGCGCCCAGCGGGTGGCCCAGCGCGATGGCGCCGCCGTTGGGGTTCACACGCGGGTCGTCGTCCTGCAGGCCCAGGTCGCGCAGCACCGCCAGGCCCTGCGCGGCGAACGCCTCGTTCAGCTCGATCACGTCGATCTGGTCCAGCGTCAGCCCAGTCAGGGCCAGCACCTTGCGGGTGGCCGGCGCCGGGCCCATGCCCATGATGCGCGGCGGCACGCCGGCCGTGGCCATGCCCACCACGCGGGCGCGCGGCGTCAGCCCGTGGCGGGCGGCGGCGGCTTCGCTGGCCAGCAGCAGCGCGGCAGCGCCGTCGTTCACGCCGGACGCATTGCCGGCGGTCACCGTGCCGTCGGGGCGCACCACGCCGCGCAGCTTGGCCAGCGATTCCAGCGAGGTCTCGCGCGGGTGCTCGTCCTTGGTCACCACCACCGCCTCGCCCTTTTTCTGCGGGATGGTGACGGGCACGATCTCGGCGTCGAAGAAGCCGCTCTTTTGCGCGGCCACGGCCTTGAGCTGGCTGGCCAGGGCCATGCGGTCCTGCGCCTCACGCTCGATCTTGTAGTCGGTGGCCACGTTCTCGGCGGTTTCGGGCATCGAGTCGACGCCGTACTGCTCCTTCATCAGCTTGTTGATGAAGCGCCAGCCGATGGTGGTGTCGTACACCGCATTGGCGCGCGAGAAGGCGCTTTCGGCCTTGGGCATCACGAAGGGCGCGCGGCTCATGCTTTCCACGCCACCGGCGATCATCAGCCCGGCTTCGCCGGACTTGATGGCGCGCGCGGCGCTGCCCACGGCATCCAGGCCCGAGCCGCACAGCCGATTGATGGTGGCACCCGGCAGCTCCAGCGGCAGGCCGGCCAGCAGCGCGCTCATGCGGGCCACGTTGCGGTTGTCTTCGCCGGCCTGGTTGGCGCAGCCGTACAGCACGTCGGTCACCTGCGCCCAGTCGACCTTGGGGTTGCGGGCCATCAGGGCCCGCAGCGGCACCGCGCCCAGGTCGTCGGCGCGTACCGACGACAGCGCGCCGCCGTAGCGGCCGAAGGGGGTGCGAACGGCGTCGCAGATGAAGGCGTCTTGGGCACTCATGCAAAAGTCTCCTGGGATGTCTGTGAAGCGGTGGGCCGGTCAGTCCAGCGTGACGTTGGCCTTCTTGACCACGTCGGCAAAGCGCTGCGATTCGGTGCCGATGAACTGGTTGAACTGCTCGCGCGTCTGCGGGAAGAGTTCGTAGCCGAAGGTGTCGTAGCGCTGCTTGATGTCGGGCTCGGACAGCGCCTTTTCGATGTCGCGGCGGATTTTCTCGGCGCGCTCGGGCGGCAGCCCCTTGGGCGCGGCGATGGTGGTCCAGCCGATCACCTCGAAGTTGGCCGGGCCGCCCGATTCGCCCACGGTGGGCACGTCGGGGAAGTAGGGCACCCGCTTGGGCGCCGCCACCGCGATGTAGCGCAGCTTGCCCGCGCGCTGCAGCGCGCCCGAGCTGGCGCTGGTGCCCAGCGCGAAGGACAGCTCGCCGGTGGCCACGGCCGTGTACAGCAGCGAGGTTTCCTTGTAGATGACGTGTTCCATCTCGGTGCCGGTCACCGTCTCGAACAGCTCCGAGCCCAGGTGGACCGGGTTGCCCACCGACCACGAGCCGTAGTTCAGCTTGCCCGGGTTGGCCTTGGCGTCCTTGATGATGTCGGCCACGGTCTTGTACTTGCTGTCGGTGGCCACCGCGAAGAAGAAGTTGGTCTTGAACAGCGGCAGCAGCGGATCGAAGTCCTTCTGCGGGTCGTAGGGCAGCTTCTTGAACAGGTGCGGGTAGGCCGACAGGTGCACGTTGTCCAGCTGGATCAGGTCGTAGCCCTGCTTGTCGCCGCGCTTGAAGGTGTCGATGGCGATGAAGCCGTTGCCGCCCGGCTTGTTTTCCACCACCACCGGCTTGCCCCACATCTTCTGCAGCTTCTCGGCCACCATGCGGGTCACGGTCTCGGGCCCCGAGCCGGCCGGGAAGGGCGTGAGGATGCGCACCGGCTTGTTCGGAAAGTCGTCGGCGGCCAGCGCGGGGGCGGCCAGCAAGCTGCCGGCGGCCGCGGTGGCCAGCAGGGTGAACACGCGGCGCGAGATCGGGGTGGTCATGGCTTGTTGTCTCCGGTCGGGAAAATGGTCTTGTGGTCGTCGGGGGGGTGGATCGGTCAGGCTGCTGCGCGCAGCAGCGGCACGCCGGTGACCTTCTGCAGCTCGTCGAAGCTCAGGCCCTCGGCCATGTCAACCACCGCCACACCCTGCGGCGTGATGTCCAGCACCGCCAGGTCGGTGTATATCCGGCTCACGCAGCCGATGCCGGTCAGGGGGTAGGTGCAGGCGGGCACGATCTTGCTGTCACCGGCCTTGGTGGTGTGCTCCATCATCACGTAGGTCTTCTTGGCGCCGATGGCCAGGTCCATCGCGCCGCCCACGGCCGGAATCGCGTCCTTGGCGCCGGTGTGCCAGTTGGCCAGGTCGCCGCCGGCCGACACCTGGAAGGCGCCCAGCACGCACACGTCGAGGTGGCCGCCGCGCATCATCGCGAAGCTGTCGGCGTGGTGGAAGAAGCAGCCGCCCGGCAGCAGCGTCACCGGCTGCTTGCCGGCGTTGATGAGGTCGTAATCCTCTTCGCCCGCGGCGGGCGCCGGGCCCATGCCGATCACACCGTTCTCGCTGTGCAGCACCACCTCGCGCCCTTCGGGCAGGTGGTTGGCCACGGCGGTGGGCAGGCCGATGCCCAGGTTGACGACGGCGCCGTCGGGAATGTCCTGGGCCACGCGGCGCGCCATCTGGTCGCGGGTCCACTTCTTGGGCTGTTCGGCGGGCATGGGAAGTCTCCTTGCGGTCGTGTTCATTCGGGCTTGATGCCGGCTTGCCGGATCACGCGGCCCCACTTGTCGGATTCGGTCTGCATCAGCGCCTGGAAGTCGGCGGCGCTGCCAGCCAGCGGTTCTGCGCCTTCGGCCTTGAAGGCCTCGCGCAGCGCCGGCGATTCGGTGGCCTTGGCCACGGCCTGGCTCAGCGTCCTGAGCACCGCGTCGGGCGTGCCGCGCGGCGCCACCAGGCCATAGGCCAGTGAGCTTTCATAGCCTTTGAGGCCGCCTTCGGCCACGGTGGGTACGTCGGGCAGCCGCGGGCTGCGGCGCGCGCCGGTGATGCCGATGGCGCGCAGCTTGCCAGCGTCGATGTGCGGCAGCGCCGAGGGGATGACGCTGAACATCAGGTCGACCTGGCCGCCCAGCACGTCGGTGAGCGCCGGCGCGGTGCCTTTGTATGGCACATGCAGCAGCTGGATGCCGGCCACTTCTTCCAGCAGCTCGCCGGCCAGGTGGCCGCCGGTGCCGTTGCCGCTGGAGGCAAATGCCAGCTTGCCCGGCGCCGCCTTGGCGCGGGCCAGCAGATCGGCCAGCGTGCGGATGGGGCTGACCGCCGGCACCACCAGCACCAGCGGCGCACTGGCCAGCGGCGCCACCGGCACGAAGGCATTGCGTGCGTCGTAGGGCAGCTTGGGGTAGAGCACCGGGTTGATGGCCAGCGTGCCGGTGTGGCCCAGCAGCAGCGTGCTGCCGTCGGCGGGCGACTTGGCCGCCGCATCGGTGCCCACCGTGCCGCCGGCGCCGGGCCGGTTGTCCACCAGCACCTGCACGCCCAGCAGCGTGGTCAGCTGCGTAGCCAGCTGGCGGGCGAAGACGTCGTTGCCGCCACCGGGCGCGAAGGGCACGATGATCCTGACGGGCTTGCCGGCCGGCAGCTGGGCCAGCGCGCGCAGCGGCGCGCCGAGCGTGGCCAGGCCGGCGGCGCCGGCCATGAAGAGGCGACGCCGCATCACGCGGCCTGCTTGAAGCCGCCGCCGGTGGTGGCCACGCGCGCCACCTGCACCAC
>NZ_CAXFDV010000078.1:0-3498 GCF_964001545.1 uncultured Aquincola sp. | reverse complement strand
GGAGCTGGCCGATCCGCAGGTGCGGGCCGCGCTCAGCGACGAGGCTTTGCGCACGCTGGCCGAGCCGCGCCCGCACTTCGCCGGCTGGTTCAACCTGATGCGCATGGCCGACGATCCGTCGCGCATCGAGATCGGCTGCCGGCTGCTGCCCGCCCACTGGGGCAGCGGCCTGGTGCACGAAGGTGGCGAACTGCTGCTGGCCCGCGCTTTCGAGCAGCTGCAGTTGCCTGAGCTGTGGGCCGCCTGCCATCCGCAGCACCGCGCGGTGCAGCATGTGCTGCGCACGCTGGGCTTTGCCGACGATGGCGAGCGGCCTTGCGACGGCACGCCAGCGCGCTGGTTCGTGATGCCGGCCGCGGCCTGGCCGGGCGTCAAGGCCACGCCCCGGCGCACGCGCCTGCGCCAGGCGCTGCAGGCGGGCTGAACGCCTCAGGCGCTCAAGGTCTCGATCGGCTGGTTGCCGAAGATGGATTGCTCCCACGCGCTGCGGCGCGCCAGGGTCTGGCCGGCATCGCTGACGTCGCCGTGGTGCACGTCGAGGTGGAAGCGGCCGTCGCCATGCAGCGTGAACACCGCGGTGGAAAAAGCCGGCTGGCCGCTGGCGGCCCAGGCCTGGCGCAGCGCCGACAGCGCATCGGCCAGGTCGGCGTCCAGCATCATGTCGTCCAGCCGCGCGGCATGGCCGGGGCCGCTGCTCACGTAGGCGGTGGCGGTGGCGGTGTCGTCCATCAATTCGCCGTAGACGAAGGCGCGGTCGAAGGACTCGGGCAGCGCGGGCACCAGCACGTCGGCGATGCCCTGGTAGGCGGTTTCGATCTCGGGTGTCATGGGGGCAGTTTGCGGTGGGCGGCCGGCTTGGGGGCGGCGTACGGGTTCAGCGCCCGCCCGGCACGTTGTTGAAGACCCGCGTGACCGGGTTGCCGTCCACAGCGTAGCGCACAACCAGGCTGTCGGGCCGCAGCGAGTCGCCCTTGTAGCGCGGCACGATGGTCACGTGCACCTGCTGCCCGGCCTGCAGCGCGCGGTCCCACTCCTTCTCCAGGCTGCGGTACGCCCCCATGTTGAAGTTGCCGTTCTGGGCAAAGTGGTTGATGGCCTCGCGCGGGCCGTCGAACTGGCGGGCGATGAAGTGGCCGCCCTGGTCGGTGGGCAGGCGGTCGGCGCCGCCGGCTTCCAGCTGGGCGCGCTGGTTGCGCGTCTGCCCCTTGTTGAGCGTGAGCTGGCCGCTGACCTGGTTGACGCGGCCTTGCGCATCGGTCTTGTAGGTGTAGCCGTTGTGGCTGATGTTCAGGTTCGGCGTGTGGGCGCCGGTCACCGGCGGCGTGTCGGCCGCGCGGCGGGCGGCCTGGGCAGCGTCTGCCGCTTCGTCGGCCTGGCGCGCGGCCGTGGCCGCATGGTCGGCCTGCCGGGCCAGGCTGGCCGCCTCGTCGCCATGCCGGGCCACCTGACCCGCCGCCGCGCGCGTGCCGCGCACCGCCAGGCTGGCGCCCTTGGCGGCATCGCCGAAGGCGGGCACCGCGGCCACGGCCGACATCGCGGCATTGCCCATGTCGCCTTCGGCCGCGTAGATGCCGGCGTTCAGCAGGTCGGGGATGGCACCCAGCCCGGGCACGAAGCCGGCCACGTCCAGCGCGCCATGCACCCAGCCCGAAGCGGCCGACCACCAGCCGCCGCCGGCCTGCGCATCGGGCGCCTTCAGGCGTTCCACCAGGCCGGCCCGGTCGTCGGCCTTGACGGCACCGACCGCCTCGCGCACCAGTTGCGCGGCGTCAGCGGGGCGGGCTTGCGCGGCGGCCTTCAGGTCACGCGCCACCGCATCCAGGTCGGTCGTCAGGCCGCGGGTGTGCGCCTCGACGATCTCGCGGCCGCTGGGCGCATCGGCCTGCGCGGCACGCGCAGCGGCCTGGGCGGCCTGGCTGGCTGTGGCGCCGGAGGCGCCGTGGGTGGCAGAGGAGGCTTGCATGGGGCTTCACAGGGGCTGCGATGCCGGCCACTGTGCCGGCCGCGCCCCCGGGCCACGAGTCGGTGGGCGCCCCAGCTGGGGTGCGCCCTAGCTGCAGGCGCTCAGCCCAGGTGCGCCAGCACCATCAACACCGTGGTCACCGTGACGGCCCCGCCGATGCGGGTGGCCAACTGCGCGAAGGGCATCAGTGCCATGCGGTTAGCGGCGGTGAGGATGGCCACGTCGCCGGTGCCGCCCTGGCCACTGTGGCAGGCGTTCACGATGGCCGCTTCGATCGGGTACATCTTCAGCCAGCGGCCCACCAGCGCGCCCACCGCCATCAGCGTGGACACGGTGGCCACGATGGTCACGAGCGTGGGCAGGTTGAACGAGGCCACCAGCTTGTCCCAGGGCGTGAGCGAGACGCCGATGGCGAACAGCAGCGGGTAGGTGACCGCGGTGGAAAAGAACTTGTAGACCACGAAGGCGCCTTCCTGCAGCTGGGGCGACACCGCCTGCGTGAGCTTGACCAGCACCGCCAGGAACAGCATGGCCACCGGCGCCGGCAGGCCGAACAGGCGGTGGCACAGGATGCCCAGGAGGTACAGCGTGAGCGCGGTGACACCGGCGGCGGCGATCTGGTTCACGTCCACGCCGGCCCCGGTCAGTTCTCGGGCGGCGGGCATGTCGCCATGCTCACCGGGCTGCAGGCGGCCTTCGCCCGTCAGGTGCGGGTAGCGCTTGCCCACGAAGTTGAGGAGGCCCGACAGGATGATGGCCGTCAGGCTGCCAAGCATCACCGGCGGCAGCACGGTGGCAAACAGCTGGCCCTGGTCCTGGTGCAGGATCTCGGCATAGCCGATGGACAGCGGAATGGCGCCTTCGCCCACGCCGCCGGCCATGATGGGCACCACGATGAAAAAGAAGCTGTGGTACGCGCCCAGGCCCAGCAGCGTGCCCACCGCGGTGCCCACCGCGCCGGCCGCCACCGTGCCCGCGGCCAGCGGCACGAAGATCTTGAGAAAGCCCTTGACCAGCACCGTGCGGTCCATGCTCAGGATGCTGCCCACGATGATGGACGCGATGAACAGGTACAGGAAGTTGGACGCCTTGGTGAAGTCGGTCGTCATCTTCACGATGGGCTCGGGCAGCACCTTGTAGTACACCAGCGCCGAGGGCACGAAGGTGGCGAAGATGGCCGCCGCGCCGATGTGGCGCACCAGCGGCAGCCGCTTGCCGATCTCGGCCAGTGTGAAGCCGAAGAAGGCGAACACCACGATGGCCACCGAGATCTCGTTGGGCAGCTTGCCGGTGGCCAGCAGGCCTGCGATCAGCGCGCCGGCCACCACGTAGATGGGCAGCGGGATGATGCCGATGCGAATGTCCATCAGCCGCCACCAGCCCTCGGGCCAGAAGCGGCGGCGGGCCGTGGCGGGTCGCTCGACGGGCGCGGCCAGGGTGGCGGTGGTCTTCATGGGTCTCCTTGTCGGTCTTCGGGCAATGGCGTGCCGCATGTTCCCTACAGCCGGCTTTCGGTCCGCTTTCGGTGCGACTCG
>NZ_CAXFDV010000077.1:0-1835 GCF_964001545.1 uncultured Aquincola sp. | reverse complement strand
GTCCATGTCCTTGACCTCGACCACGACGCCACCATGCAGCGGCTTGTGTTCGTGGGCGTGGTCGTGCTTGTCGCCGGCGGCGAAGGCCGAGCCGGCAAGGACGAGGGTGATGGCGGCGAAAAGGGCGTGCATCTTCATGGGAGTCCTTTCAGGGGGGGTGTCAACGGGAAACGGGTCAAAGCGCCTCGGCGTCCTTGTCGTCCATCAGCGCTTCAGCCGGCTTGCGCCCGAAGAGCCAGAACATCGCGGGCGTTAGGAAGGTGTCGAGAAGGGTCGAGCTGATCAGCCCGGAGAAGATCACCACGGCCACCGGGTGAAGCACCTCGGTGCCGGGCTGCTCGGCCTCGAACAGCAGCGGTGCCAGCGCAAACGCGGTGACCAGGGCGGTCATCAGCACAGGGCTGAGCCGCTCCAGCGAGCCGCGCAGGATCATCTTCTGGTCGAAGGCCTCGCCCTCGAAGCGCATCAAGTTGATGTAGTGGCTGACCTTCAGGATGCCGTTGCGCACCGAGATGCCCGCCAGCGTGATGAAGCCGACGAGCGCCGCGACGCTGAGCGGCTGGCCCGACAGCCACAGCCCGATCACGGCACCGACCAGCGCGAGCGGGATGTTCACCATGATGAGCGCCGACAGCGCCGCCGACTTGTAGCGGCTGTACAGCACCACGAACATCAGCGCCAGCGACACGATGGACAGCAGGCCGACCAGGCGCGACGCCTCCTCCTGCGCCTGGAACTGGCCGCCCAGGGTGATGAAGTAGCCCTCGGGCAACTTGGTCTCGGACACGACCTTGCGGATGTCGGCCACGATCTCCGACAGCGCGCGGCCCGAGGCGTTGGCCGACAACACGATGCGTCGCTTGCCATCGTCGCGGCTGATCTGGTTGGGACCGTCGCCGTCCTCGATCGTCGCGATCTTCGACAGCGGGATGCGGCCGTTGGGCGTCTCGATCAGGATCTGGCCCAGGCCCTCCACCGACCGTGCCGACTCCGGCACGCGCACCACCAGCGCAAAGCGCCGGCCACCTTCGACGATCTGGGTGACCTTCTCGCCCTCGACCAAGGCCTGCAGTGCCGACAACACCTGCGGCGCCGGCACGCCGTACTGGGCGGCGGCTGCGTAGTCGATGCGCACCTTGATCTGCGGCGCCAGCACCTGCTTCTCGATCTGCAGGTCGGCGATGCCGGGGATGGTGGCCAGCTTCGCCCGCAGCGCATCGGCCTGGCCGCGCAGCGCATCGAGGTCTTCACCGAAGATCTTGACCGCGATCTGCGAGCGCACGCCCGAGAGCATGTGGTCGATGCGGTGCGAGATGGGCTGGCCGATCTCCAGTGCGGCCGGGAGGTTGACCAGCCGCCGGCGGATGTCGGCCTTGATCTCGTCCATGCTGCGCGTGAGCTCGGCCGTGGGCTTGAGACCCACGTCGAGTTCGCTGACGTGCACGCCCTCCGCGTGCTCGTCGAGCTCGGCCCGCCCACTGCGCCTACCGACGTGCGTCACTTCGGGCACCTGCTTGATGAGCACTTCCGCCTGGCGTGCCAGCGCTGACGTTTCGGTCAGCGTCACGCCCGGGTTCAGGCGCAGGCCGATCAACAGCGTGCCTTCGTTGAAGGGCGGCAGGAAGGTCGTCGGGAAGAACGGCACGGCGGCCGCGGCCACCAGCACGGCCGCGCCCGCCGCCGCCATGGCGGCCTTGGGCCGGTCCAGCACGCCCTGCAAGCTGCTGCGGTAGCGAGCCTTGAGCCAGGCCAGCACCTTGGTGTCGCCGTGGTCCAGGTTCTTCATCCGCGGCAGCAGGTAGAAGCTGAGCACGGGCGTCACCGTCACCGACACG
>NZ_CAXFDV010000076.1:0-7710 GCF_964001545.1 uncultured Aquincola sp. | reverse complement strand
CCCGGCCGATGCCGGGCTGCGGCTGCTGCTGGCCCACCAGCCCCGCAGTGCGGCCGGCGCGGCCGAAGCCGGCTTCGACGTGCAGCTGTCGGGCCACACCCACGGCGGGCAGATCTGGCCCTGGGGCTTTTTCGTGCGCTTGCAGCAGCCGTTCACCGCCGGGCTGGACCGGCTGGGGCGGCTGCAGGTGTACACCAGCCGCGGCACCGGATACTGGGGGCCTCCGCTGCGGCTCGGTGCGCCGTCGGAGATCACTTGCGTGCGCTTCATCCAATCCAACAGGGAGTTCTCATGAAAACCATCGACGAGATGCTGAACCTGGACCTGCTCACGCCTGAACAGCACCACCAGATCGGCGCCTGGATCGCCCGCGCGGCCACGCCCGACGACATCCTGGCGATGCCCGCCGCGCTGTGGGAGGCGGTGGAGCGCGCCAGCGCGGTGATGGGCGTGGACGCCGACCTGCTGCGCCCGCCGGCGCTGGATGCCGGCGGCCTGAGCCTGGGCAGCTAGCCCCAGCCCCGGGCCGCGCAGGGCCCGGTCAGGCCGCGGGCTGCCGGGTCTGAGCCTGCGACTGCGCCTGCGCCGTCCAGCGGTGCACCACGTTCAGCAGCTGCTGCGCCACCACCGGCTTGGTGAGGAAGTCGTTCATGCCGACCGCCAGGCAGGCGGCGCGGTCTTCGGCGAAGGCGTTGGCCGTCAGCGCCACCACCGGGATGGTGGCGTTGTGGGTGCCCGCCACCCCGTTGCGGATGCGGCGGGTGACCTCCAGCCCGTCCATGTCGGGCATCTGCCAGTCCATCAGCACCAGGTCGAAGCGGTGCTGGCGCAGCAGGGCCAGCGCGCTGCGGCCGTCGTCGGCGCTTTGCACGCCCAGGCCGGCATTGGCCAGCATCGCGGTGACGATCATCTGGTTGGTGGGGTCGTCGTCCACCACCAGCAGCCGCAGCGCAGGCAGGCCGAGCGGCGGTGCGGCCGATGGTGGCTCGGCGGTGTCCGGCGGCGGGCCATCGCGCCGCCAGCCCAGGCGGCTGACCAGCGCGGCCCGCAGCACCGGCTTGAGCACGCTGCGCGGCAGCTGCAGGTGCTCGCGGGCGCGGTCGGCCGCGTGGGAGGGCGCATCGTTCATCGCGATCACGCGCTCGGGGTCAAGCGTGTCGGCGCAGCGCTCCAGCAGCGCCCAGGCCTGGGCCGATTCGGTGGCCACCAGCAGCCAGGGCGCTTCGTCACCGGCGGCCTGGACTGCGGCCAGCCGGTCGTGCAGCCACTGCGCATCGGTCACACGTTCAGCCGGCACCTGCATGCGCTGCAGCATCGCGGCCAGTGCCTCGGCGCTGGGCTCGTGCGGCTCGAAGAAGTAGAGCGGCGCCACCGGCCGCGGCTGCGCCGGCTCGGCCGCTGCCGCGTCGGCCGCGTCGGCGGCAGGCAGGGGCACCTCGAAGCGGAAGGTGCTGCCCACGCCGGGCTGGCTGTCCACCGCGATGTCGCCGCCCATGGCCCGCACCAGCTCGCGCGAGATGGTCAGGCCCAGCCCGGTGCCGCCGAAGCGGCGGGTGGTGGCTTCGTCGGCCTGCGCAAAGGGCTGGAAGATGTCGCGGGTGGCGTCCAGGTCCATGCCCACGCCGGTGTCCGCCACGCTGAAGCACACCCAGCCCGGCGCGCCCATCGGCGCCGTGACCCGCAGCACCACCTGGCCTGCGGGCGTGAACTTGACGGCATTGCCCAGCAGGTTCAGCAGCACCTGGCGCAGCCGCATCGGGTCGCCCAGGCGCCAGGCGCCCAGCGTGGGGTGGATGATGGCCGCCATCGCCAGGCCGCCGGCGCGCGCCGCCACCGAGGCGGTGGCCACCGCGGCTTCCACGCAGTCCACCAGGTTGAAGGCTTCCTGCGACAGCGTGAGCGCACCCGACTCGATGCGGGCCACGTCCAGCACGTTCTCGATCAAGGCCAGCAGGTTGGCGCCGCTCTGGCCGATGGTCTCGATCAGCTGGGCGCGGTGGCTGGCCTGCCCGCCCTGCTGCAGCAGCTGCGTGGCGCCCAGCACCGCATTGAGCGGGGTGCGCAGCTCATGGCTCATGTTGGCCAGGAAGCGCGTCTTGGCCAGCGAGGCGGCCTCGGCCCGTTCCTTCTCCTGCGCCAGCTCCTGCGTGCGCTGGGCCACGCGTTCTTCCAGCGTGCGGTTGGCATGGGCCAGCGCCTCGTCGCGCTGCTGCACCTGGTCGAGCATCTCGTTGAAGGCGCGCACGGCCTGGCCCACTTCGTCGCGGCCTTCGCCTTCCAGCCGGCGCGAGTAGTCGCGCTGCTCGGCGATGCGCGCCGCGGTGCGGCCCAGGGCCGTCATCGGGCCGGTGATGCGGGCGGCGATGCGCCGCACCAGCGGCAGGCTGACCATCAAGGCCAGCAGCTGCGCCAGGATGAGCGCGGCGCCGCCCACGGCCAGCTGGCGGTAGCTTTGCAGCTCGTCCAGCTCCACCGTGACGCTGCCCAGCGCCTGGCCGCCCGGGCTCACCGGCGCGGTGACCACCAGGCGGCCGAAGCCGGGGCGGGGCGCGGTGTTGTCGTTGAGCCCGGCTTCCAGGTAGCGGGCGCGCACCTGGCCGGTGGCGTCGCGCACCCAGGCGCCGCGCACGTTGCTGCGCACGCGCAGCACGGCCAGCGTGTCGTGCGCGGCCTGCAGGTCGCCGAAGGCCAGCGGCGCTTCCAGCGCAAAGGCGATGGTGCGGGCCAGCTCCTCGGCTTCGCCCTGGGTGCGGCGGTCTTCGAACCACAGGGCCACCGTCAGCAGCGCCACCAGCGACAGCAGTGCGGTGAGCGAGGCGGCGAACACGAACAGGCGCGGCAGGCGGCGGCGCAGCGGCTGGTCGGCCCGGGCGGACCACCAGCGCTCCAGCGGCGCGGGCCGGCGGCGGCGCTTCATCGTCGGCCTCCGTCGCGCAGCACCTCGCGCGCGAGCTTGAGCACGCCGGCGCGCACGTTCAGGTTGGCCCGCTGCAAGGCGGCCAGGTTGACGTCGAAGCGCAGCGCGTCGTTCACCACCACCAGCTCCACCATGCCGCCGCGGCTGGCAAAGCCGTCCACTTGCGCCATGGTCAGCACGGGCTCGTCGGGCGGGGGCAGCAGCTCGGTCAGGCGGCGCGGGGCACTGTCGTCGAAGTACATCAGGTGGCAATGGGCGGCCGGCGCGGCCAGCGCGGTGTGGCCGGTGGCGGCGGGCATCAGCTGCAGCTGCATCGGCCGCCCGGGCACCGGCGCGGCCAGCTGGCGGCGAAAGGCATCGGCCAGCGTGGCGCTGTCGTGCAGCACGCACAGCTGCAGCGGCATGTCTTCGCTGGCGAAGGTGTCGGCCGGCCATTGCACGAAGCGGGCAAAGGTGACCACCACGCGCGCCTTGGCCTGGGCATCGCTGCCGATGGACTGGGCGCTGGCAGCGGCGGGCAGCCAGGCCAGGGCGACGGCCAGCGACAGCATCGCCAGGTGGCGGGGCCAGGCGCGGGCGCCTATGGGGGGGCGGAACAGCTGGCCCATGGTCAGAAGCGGCGGCCCAGCTGCAGCCACCAACTGCGGCCGTCCTGCGCCAGGCTGGCCTGCTGGTGCTCGGGGCCGGCGGGGTCGGCATAGCGCCGGTCCAGCAGGTTGTAGGCGCTCAGGCTGGCTTCCCAGGGACTGCCGGGCGGCGCATAACGCAGGCGGGCGTTCACCCGCAGGTAGCTTTCGGTGCTGCCGCCTTGCAGCAGGCGGCGGTCGCCCACGCGCAGCAGGTTCAGGCCCACGCCCAGGCCGGCCACCGGCGTGGGGCTGGTGAGCGAGAGCTTCCACAGGTGCAGCGGTGCGTTGCTCAGCGGCTGGCCGGTCTCGGCGTCTTCCGCACGCTCGAAGCTGGTGCTGCCGCGCAGCTGCATGCCGCCGGCGGAGATCCAGCTGGCTTCCAGGTCGGCGCCCAGGGTGTGCACGCCGCCGCGGTTGGTGAAGCCCATCAGCCCGTCGTCGCGCCTGACCAGCTCGATGACGTCGGACATGCGCGCGCGGTGCAGCGAGCCTTGCAGTTGCCAGGCGGGCACGGGCCGCCACAGCGCCACCAGCTCGTGCGAGCGCAGCGATTCCACCCGCAGGCCGTCGGGGCGGCGCTGCAGCTCGTCTTCGTAGTACAGCTCGTTGAAGTTGGGCTCGCGGTAGGCGCTGCCGCTGAGCCACTTGAAGGTCCAGGCCGGCGTGGCCGACCAGATCAGTGCCAGCCGCGGCGTGGTGCCATGGCTGCCGTCGGTGCGGCGGTCGCTGCGCAGGCCCAGGTTCAGCAGCAGGTCGGGGCGCAGCGTCCACTCGTCCACCAGGTACAGGCCATGGCGCTCGCTGTGGCCGGCCAGCCGGGTGGCGTCGGGATCGGCCACCTGTTCCACGGCCTGGGTGATCTGCTGGCGGTAGTTGCGCTGCGTCTCCAGCCCCAGCGTCACCCGGTGGCCCAGCCAGCCGGTGTGGCGCCAGCGCAGCTCGGCGCCGTACCAGCGTGCATCGTTGCCGTTGCGCAGGTGCTGGCCGGCGGTGTTCTCGGTGCGCGAGTCGAAGGCATAGCGCGCATGGTTGGCCTGCAGCTCCAGCGTCGACTCGGGCGACAGCATGCGCCGCCAGGCCACGCTCACCATCGCATAGCGGTCGACCCAGTCGGCCGCGGTGTCGAAGGCGGTGTCGTAGGCGCCGGTGGGAATGCCCTTGGTGCGTTGCGACAGGCCCAGGCTCAGCTGCAGCTCGTCGTGCTGCAGCTTGGCAAACAGCTTGTCGGCCCGTTCGCCATCGCGGCCGTGCGCGGTGCCCAGCGGGTTGCCGGGGCTGGCGTATTCGGGGTAGTGCAGGTCGGTGCCGGGGCGGTTCTCGGTGGCCAGGCCCAGCAGCACGCGCTGGCCGCCCCAGTTGCCGCCCCAGGCGGCGGTGGCGCGGCGCTGGCTGTGGCTGCCGATGCCCACGCTGCCCTGGCCGCCGGCCAGCTGCGCGGGCGAGCGGGTGATGACGTTGACCACGCCGGCCACCGCATTGCCGCCATACAGCGCCGAGCCGGGACCGGGGATGAACTCCACCCGGTCGATCAGCGAGACGTCGATCGGGAAGTCGCGGTCCATCGGCGCGGATTCGTAGAGCGCGTCGTTCACCCGCACGCCGTCCACCAGCACCAGCAGGCGCGAGCTGTAGTCGCCCGGGCGCGTGATGCCACGCAGGCCCACGTAGCTGTAGGCGCGGTCATAGCGCAGGTGCACGCCGGGCAGGCTTTCCAGCACCTCGCCCAGCGTGCGGTAGCCCTGGGCGGCGATTTCGCCGCCTGTGCGCACCGCCGCCGCGCCGGGCGCAGTGCGCATGTCCTGGGCGCGCTTGCTGGCGGCGTCCAGCCGGCTGGCGCCGTACACCGGCTGGGCCAGCGCGGCGGCCAGATCGGCGTCGTCGGGGGGCTCGGCGGCATGCAGCGGCAGGCCGGGCAGGCACAGGGTCAGCGCCAGCCAGAAGCGGCGCCACGAAGAAGGGGCAGGTGAGGGCAAGGGCGTACAGCTCGAAGACAGGGGCGTGCACCGGCAGGGTGCATCGCAGGGGCTGCCTGTCATCGGGAGCGCAGCACGCTGCTTGACCATGCCGCCCGCCGTGGTGGTTCGGTTCGTGACGGAATCGACGCACGGCGTGCCGCGTACGGCCACGCGCTGCCGCCCGCTGCCCACGCGCCGCTCACTGAAGCCGACATGCCACCTCCGCGCTTGCCACTGCCGCCGGCATTGTGGGAGCGAGCGGCGCCGGGCGGCATGCGTAACAACACGGGCGGGCGGCCGCCACTCAAGGCGGCGCAGCAGGCGCCGAAACCTCCCTCATGGACACCTGCGACCCCGCCTTCGCCCCTTCCTTCCACGACCACCGCGGTGGCCGCCTGCACCGCTTCATGGAGTCCGCGGACATCAACGCGGCCTTCCGCGAAGTGTTCAGGCCGCTGCGCAGCAACATCCGCCGCGGCATGAGCGTGCAAGGCCAGGTCTACGGCATCGAGATGGACACCTGCATCCCCGGCGAGATGCTGGCCACGGCGTGGATTCCGCCTTCCAGCCGCGGCGTCGACCAGCCGCTGCTGCTGGAAGACACCCAGCGCCGCCGCATGCTGTTCGCGCGCCTGTTCGCCGAGCGGCGGCCCGAGCAGCTGTTCGCCTACGTCAGCGAACGCCGCACCGGCCACCGCCAGGCGGTGCTGTATGTGGAGATCGCGTCGGAAGACGGCCTCTTCGCCGCCGACTACCCGCTGGAAGTGGGCACCGGCTGGCAGCGCCGCGAACTGGTCGCGGTGCCGCACCGGCGGCTGGATCCGGTGAACGCCGGCTGAGCTTCGTCAGCCGCCGGCGCGCCCTCGCCGGGCGGCCATGAGCAGCATGCCGCCGCCCAGCAGCATCAGCAGGCTGCTGCCCGCTTCCGGCACCGGCGACACGGTGCCACGCACCTCGATCGCGTTCAGGCCCGAGTGCACCATCCAGCTGGCGCCGCCATCGGTCGAGTTGGCGAAGTCGTGCGCGCGGGCACCCACATCGGAGAGGTACGGCGAGCCGAAGTCGCCCGAGATGGCGCCGGCCGCTTCCAGGTAGCGCAGGCCCGCCGGCACCGAGCCGCGCATCACCAGCCTACGCAGCCCTTGCGAAAGCCGACGGTTTCCGACGGCGCAACCGTGCGCCATGCAGCCAGCCCTGCCTTCACGCCTCAACCGTTGCGGAAGAGGAAGCTGTAGGCGTTGAGCGCCGGCACGCCGCCCAGGTGGGCGTACAGCACGCGCGAGCCGGCCGGGAAGGCCTTCTTGCGCACCAGATCGATCATGCCGTGCATCGACTTGCCCTCGTACACCGGGTCGGTGAGCATGCCTTCGGTACGCGCGCACAGGCGGATGGCTTCCAGCGTGCCTTCGTTGGGCAGGCCGTACTCGGGGCCGCCATACTCGGTGTGCAGCACCACGTCGGCCGCGGTGATGGGCTGGCCCAGCTCCACCAGCTCGGCCGTGTGGCGGGCGATGCGCAGGATCTGCGCATGCGTCTGCTCGGGCTTGGCCGAGGCGTCGATGCCGATCACCCGGTCGGCCCGGCCGTCGGCCGCGAAGCCCACCACCATGCCGGCCTGCGTGCTGCCGGTGACCGAGCACACCACGATGTAGTCGAAGCGGAAGCCCAGCTCGGCTTCCTGCGCGCGCACCTCCTCGGCAAAGCCGACGAATCCCAGCCCGCCCAGCGGATGCTCCGAGCAGCCGGCCGGGATGGGGAAGGGTTTGCCGCCGGCCTGGCGCACCTCGTCCATCGCCTGCTGCCAGCTGGGGCGGATGCCGATGTCGAAGCCGGCCGCATCCAGCCGCACGTCGGCGCCCAGGATGCGCGACAGCTGGATGTTGCCCACGCGGTCGTACACCGCGTCGCTGTAGTTCACCCAGTTCTCCTGCACCAGCACGCACTTCAGGCCCAGGTGCGCAGCCACCGCGGCCACCTGGCGCGTCTGGTTGCTCTGGATGCCGCCGATGGACACCAGCGTGTCGCAACCCTGGGCCAGCGCCTCGGGGATCAGGTACTCGAGCTTGCGGGTCTTGTTGCCGCCGAAGGCCAGGCCGCTGTTGCAGTCCTCGCGCTTGGCATACAGCTGCACCTCGCCGCCCAGGTGGGCCGACAGGCGCTTGAGCGGCTGGATGGGCGTGGGCCCGAAGGTGAGCGGGTAGCGGGCATG
>NZ_CAXFDV010000075.1:0-27736 GCF_964001545.1 uncultured Aquincola sp. | reverse complement strand
GAGCGCCACGAGCCTTCGCTGTCGCCCACGGCGGACAACACCCAGCCCGACACCTGGTTGGCGCCCAGCACCGTGAAGCTGCCCGGCCGGCCGCTGACCTCGCTGGTGACCACCGTGGTCTTGTCGTAGGTCAGCCGGTCCACCAGCGTGCCGCTGGCGTTGAACAGGTTGATCTCGTCGCCGTTGCCCAGGTTGTTGGTGTAGTTGCCGATCACCTTGACGCTGGCGGCCAGGCCCCAGTCGGCGCGGAACACGTCGGCCTCGGTCTCGGTGATCAGCACCGATTCGCCGGCCGCCAGGGTGCCGAAGGCCGACAGGTTGAGCACACCGGCCAGGCGGCTGTCGTCGTCGAAGCTCCAGCCGACCAGGCTGACGGGCGCGTTGCCCAGGTTGGTGAACTCGACGAATTCGCCGACGCCGCCCTTGTACATCCATTCGGTGATGGCGACGGACGGTGCGGCCTGTGCGGTGCCCGCGGCCAGCGCCAGCAGCAGGGAGAGGGTGGTTTTCATGTTGTATAGACGGGTGAGTGAGGGAGTTCAGGCGCTGCGGCGACGGGCCAGCCAGGTGATGGCGGCCAGGCCGGCCAGCATCAGCGCATAGGTCTCGGGCTCGGGCACCGGCGCGGCGCTGAAGACGTAGACGTTGGGCGTTTCGTCGGTCAGGTAGATGGTGCCGTCGGCGGTGATGGTCACGCCTTCGGTGCTGCTGCTGATGGCGCTGAAGTCCAGGCTGCTGAGCACCATGCCGCTGCGCGAGACCTCCAGCAGCCGGCTCGATTCCTGGCTGAAGATCAGCAGGTTGCCGCTGCCTGGCAGCACCTGCACGTCCGAGAGGTCGAGCACGCCCAGGTTGGGCGTGAACAGCGAGGTCATGGTGTGGGTGCCGCTGTCGAAGTCGATGCTGCCGAACTGCACCGCCTGCGGGCTCTTTTCCTTCACCGTCACGAACTGGCCGTTGCTGCGGTCGAAGGAGATGCCCTCCAGCCCCACGTTGCCCACCGTCGGGCCCAGGGACACCGACTTCAGCGACCCGCGCGCCACCGTGGCACCGGCCTGGTAGCTGAGCTGGTAGACGTCCTGCAGCCGTTCTTCGCCGATGACGAAGCCGCCCTTGCCGGTGTAGGTCAGGGCTTCGGTATCGCTGAAGCCGCTGAGTGCCATGCTGCCCAGCACCTGGCCGCTGCGGCTCAGTTCGGTGATGTGGTCGCCTTCGTCACCCAGCACGAACAGCGTGTCGCTGTCCCAGTTCCAGGTGATGGCCGACGACTCCGAGGCGGTGCTGGTGGGCAGCGCAAAGGTGCTGGACAGGCTGTAGCGGCCCAGGTCCAGCCCGGCCGCCGAGGCAGGGCCGGCCAGGCCGAGGGAGAGCAGGGCGCCCGCGGCCAGCGCGGACAGGGACAAGCGTGATTTCATGCAACCTCCTGACGTTTTCCGTCAGCTTGGCGTCTGCATGTGTCATGCGCATGTCACGCCTGCCCTGTCTTCACCCCCGGTTGCGGCGGTGGCGGGCGAAGGCACCCAGTGCGGCCAGGCCACCCAGCATCAGCGCATAGGTACCGGGCTCGGGCACCGGTGCCAGCGTGTAGTGGAAGACGTTGACGTAGGTGCCCAGCGCGTTGCCGTTGGGCTCGACGATCATCTCCACCAGCATCTCGGCGCCGCCGCCGGGCAGGGCGCGCAGCGCGATGCCTTCGGTCTCGTTGCGGGCGCCGGCCATCACCGGCAGGCGGAACAGCTCCTCCACATGGCCGCTGGCCAGGTCGAGCCGGTACACCGACTTGTCGCCGTTGTGGGACGACATGTACATCGCGCCATCGAACACCTTGGCGCCCTGGATGTTGCGGATCGAGGCATCCATCGTCAGCGTGTGGCTGAAGCTCCAGTCGCTGAGGTTGTAGACGTTGATGGTGTTGCCGTTGCGCCATTCCTTGCCGTAGCCCAGGCCGGCGGCGGCATCCACCGCCACCCAGCTGGCCACGTCGTCGTGCGGATTGCTGGGGGCACCGTTGAGCTGGTAGAGCTTGCCGGTGTAGCTCAGGTCCTTGGCGTTGAAGAGGGCGACGTGGCCGTTTTTGTAGTCGCCGGCTTCGGAGTCCAGCGACGCATAGAGGATGCCGTTGGCCACGTCGATGTCGCCGATGTGGTCGAAGCCCTGGGCCGCCAGCTCGGCCGGGATGCCGGTCTTGATGTTCAGCGAAGGCAGCTCCACCGAGCCGGTGCGCTGCAGCGACTTGAAGCCGAGGTCGGTGCGCTCCAGGCCGTACTGCCAGGAGAACAGCCACTCGTTGCCGTTGAAGGCCACGCCCTGGGTGCGGTAGACGCCGGTGAAGCTGGCGTCGAAGTAGTCGTAGCGGTCGGTCTGCGTCAGCGACCAGGTGGCAGCAGCGGCCTGGGCCGGCGCGGCCAGCAGCAGCGCGGCACCAGCGGCCGCCAGCAGGGGTACAAAAGACATGGGAACTCCTCGATGTTGTCGTCTTGTGGGCGCACGGGGCGCGCATCGAGTGTGGTGGCCTCATGTGCCCCCGCGATGACGACGCATCGGGGCCGCCGGTCCGTTCGGCCCAGCGGCGGCCGCGGGCCTTCAGGGGGCGCCGGGTGCGACCAGCAAGGCCTTGGCCGCTTCGATGCGCAAGGCCATCGCCACGCCGTCGTCGTGCATCACGCGCAGCAGGAACTGGCGCGCCTGCTCAGGCGCTGCCAGGTCGGCGGCAGGGGCGGCATCGCCGACCGCGGGCGGCGGGCTGGCGGGCGGTGGAGGGGCCGCCGGGCGCCATTCGGCCAGCAGCGCCGTGAAGGCGGCGTGGGGCATCGGGCGCATCCGGCTGAGCAGCTCGGCCTGGCCTTCGGCGCCGGGCGGCAGGTCCAGCCAGGGCGTGTCGGCAAACACCGCCGCCAGGTCGGGCGCGACGAAGGCAGCCCAGCAGTCGCCCTCGGGCTGCTGGCGCAGCACCGCGGCGGCCTGGCCCCAGTGCGGCGCCTCACCCGCGGCGGCCGGCTGCGGCAGCAGGCCCACACGCGCCAGCGGCAGCTCGCCCAGGTAGCGGCGGCGCAGGCCGTCCAGCCAGGCCCGGGCCTGGGCCAGCGGCACCGGCTGCGCGAGCGAGAACCACAGCTGCAGGCCGTCGCGACCGTTGACCGCCACCGCGGGCTCGGGCAGGCCCAGATCGGCCTGCACGCCGCGCCACACCGCCGACAGCGCCTGCCAGTCGGCCGGCCGGGCCACTTCCAGCACCGCGGCGCGCACGCGGCCTTGTGCATCGACCAGGGCCTGCACCGGGTCGGCTGGCGGTGCGGCGTCAGGCGCGGGGGTGGGCAGAAAAAGGCGCTGGCATTCGGTGGCAAGGCGGTTCATGGCCTAAAGCGTATCGCCAGCCGGCGCGATCCAGCGCTGCAGCAGCTGTGCCAGCGCCTCGCGGGTGAAGGGCTTGCACAGGTAGTCGTTCATGCCCTGGGCCAGGCAGTGCTCGCGGTCGCCGGCCATGGCATTGGCGGTCAGGGCCACAACCGGCATGCGCAGCCCGCGCGCCCGCAGGTGGCGGGTGGCCTCGAAGCCGTCCATCTCGGGCATCTGGCAGTCCATCAGCACCAGGTCGTAGCCGGGGCCGGGCTGCAGGGCCAGCGCCACCGCCTGCGCGCCGTCGCTGGCCACGTCCACCTGCAGGCCCAGGCTTTCCAGCATCGCGCGCGCCACCATCACGTTCATCGGGTTGTCTTCGGCCAGCAGCACCCGGTGGCCGGCCAGGCTGGCGCTGTGGCGCGCCGCGGGCGGCGGCGTGGCGCCGGACACCGCCGGCTCGTCGGTGGCGGCGGCGCGGCCCAGCGGCAGCTCGAAAGCGAAGGTGGAGCCCACGCCCAGCATGCTGTCCACCGACACGCGGCCGCCCATCAGCATCACCAGCTCCTGCGAGATGGCCAGCCCCAGGCCGGTGCCGCCGTAACGGCGCGAGGTGGAGCCATCGCCCTGCACGAAGGGCTGGAACAGCTGCTCGCGCAGCGCGGGCTCGATGCCGATGCCGGTGTCGCGCACCGCAAAGCGCAGCCGGTGGCCCTGCGCGTCCTCGTCCAGCAGTTCCACCGTCAGCAGCACCTCGCCCACTTCGGTGAACTTGATGGCATTGCCCAGCAGGTTGCTCAGCACCTGGCCCAGGCGCAGCGGGTCGCCGCGCACGCGGTCGGGCAGGCGCGGGTCCACCCGGTGCGACAGGCGCAGCGACTTGCGCTGGGCCGCCTCGCGGAACAGGCTGCACTGTTCGCTCAGCAGGCCGTGCAGGTTGAAGTCGATCGACTCCAGCTCCAGCTTGCCGGCCTCGATCTTGGAGATGTCGAGGATGTTGTTGATGATCTGCAGCATCGAGGTGCCGGCGCCGTAGGCGGCGCTGGCCAGCTCGCGCTGGCGGGGGGTCAGCGGCGTGTCCAGCAGCAGCTCGGTCATGCCCAGCACGCCGTTCATCGGGGTGCGGATCTCGTGGCTCATGTTGGCCAGGAAGGCCGACTTGGTGCGGCTGGCCGACTCGGCCGCATGGCGGGCCGACTCCAGCTCGGCCAGGGTTTCCTGGCGCCGCCGCGCCAGCCGCACGATCCAGGCCGCCGCGGCCACCACCAGCAGGTTGAACACCAGCGTGCTGCCGATGATCCAGTGGCGGGTGGAGCGCCATTGCCGCAGGAACAAGGTGTCGCTGACCATGATGTTGACCACCATCGGGTACAGGCTCGACACCTTGGGCGCCACGATGCGCAGGCGCTGGTCGCTGGGGTCGGTGATGCGCGGCGAGGCCAGCAGCTCGGTGCTGGGCACCGGCTGGCCGCGGCTGCTTTTCAGCGCCTGCTGCGCCTGCAGCCAGCGGAAGGTGGCGCCTTCGCGGAAGCTGCGGCCCATGAAGGCTTCGTTGTGCGGCATGCGGGCCAGCAGCTCGCCGTCGCGGCGCAGCAGCAGGATGGCGGTCGAGTCCCATTCCATGCCCAGGCTGCCGTAGAACGACTCGAAGTAGCTGCTTTCGATGCCCACCAGCGCCAGCCCCAGCAGCGCGCCGTCGGGGCTGGTGAGCTTGCGCGAGAGGTAGAAGGTCCAGGTGCCGGTGCCGCGGTTTTTCACCGGCTGCGACAGGTGCACCTGCAGCGAAGGGTCGGCCCGGTGGCTGGCCACGTAGTCGCGGTCGGCCAGGCTGATGTCGGGCACCGGATAGCTGCGCGAGAAGTTCAGCAGCTGGCCTTCGGCGTCGGTGATGGACACCACGTCGATCTGCGGCAGGTCGTTGCGGCGGTCGCGGATCATCTCGTGCATCGCGCGTGAGCCCACCAGGCGCCGGAAGGCGGCTTCGTCCTCGGGCGCGGCCGCGGCCACCTGCTGCACCACCCGCGCCAGCACCGCGTCGGCGGCGGCCAGCGTCTGGTCGGCATGCTGCGCGGCCATGGCCGACTGGATGGCCAGCGAGTTGCGCCAGTCCCCGATGGCGTCGGAGCGGCTGCGCCACAGCGCCACGCCGGTGGCCAGCCAGCTGGCCAGGATCAACAGCCCGCACACCGCCCACAGGCTGCGGTAGGTGCCGCCCACGCGGCTCAAGCCGGCGTCCCCCACCGGCGGTCAGCCATGGCCTTGCAGGCGTTGCGGCGGCGGGCCGGCCAGCAGGCTGCGCAGGCCGCCCAGCACCTCGTCCACGTCGATGGGCTTGTTCCAGCGGGCATCGAAGCCGCCGGCCGCGCGCCCGGCCGCCGCGTCGGTGCGGGCATCGGCGCTCACCGCCACGCAGGGAATGTCGCGGGTGAGGGCATCGCCGCGCAGCGCCTGCAGTACCTGCTGGCCGCTGATGTCGGGCAGGTGCAGGTCCAGCAGGATGACCGCCGGCCGTTCGCTGCGGGCCAGCGCCAGGCCCTGGGTGCCGGTGGCCGCGGTGATCAGGCGCCAGCCGGGCTGGCCTTCGATCAGGTGCTGCATCAGCAGCGTGTTCACCGGGTCGTCCTCGATGTAGAGGATGCGCTGTCGCGGGTCGGCCGGCGGCTGCGGTGGCGGCGTGGCCACGCGGCGCTCGGCCAGCGGCAGTTGCAGCTCCACCCGCGTGCCCACACCGGGCTTGCTCTGCACCCGCAGCTTGCCGTCCATCGCCTGCACCAGCTGGCGTGCGATCACCAAGCCCAGGCCGCAGCCCTGGCCCGGCTGGCCGGGGGCATCCAGCCGCTGCAGCGGATCGAACAGCCGCGACAGCTGCTGCGGCGACATGCCGCGGCCGGTGTCTTCCACCGCCAGGATGGCCTGGCGGCCGCGCAGCGCCAGGTGCAGGTGCACCTGGCCGCCGGGCCGGTTGTACTGCAGCGCGTTGGACAGCAGGTTCTCCAGCACGCGGGCCAGCGCGTCGCCATCGGCCAGCAGCAGCGGCGTGTCGCGCCGCACTTCGTCGACCACCTCCACCTGGCGCTCGCGGGCCAGCGGGGCCAGCCGTTCCAGGCAGCGGCGCAGCGGCTCGCGCAGGTCCAGCGGGGTGGGGCGCAGCAGGGTGCGGCCTTCTTCCAGGCCGCGCACGTCCAGCAGCTGGTCGATCATGCCCATCAGCCGCGCGCCCGACTGGCGGATGACTTCCAGCCGCTGCTGCTGCGTGGCCGGCAGCGGCGCCGCCCGGTCCTGCGCCATCAGCTGCGCAAAGCCCAGCACGCCGTTGAGCGGCGTGCGCAGCTCATGGCTGATGCGCGAGAGGAACTCGCGCTGCAGCGGCTGCAGCTGCAGCGGCGCGGCTTCGCTGCCGTGGCCGGCGTGGGCGTCGGTGGCCGGCGCATCGTGCGGCAGCGTCGGCGCGGCATGTGCGGCTTCGGGCCGCACGGCCTGGGGCAGACGCTCGGCCTCGGCCACGCGGCAGGTGCCCACCAGCAGGTCGCCGTCGTCGGCCTGCTGCAGCACCAGCTCCAGCGTCTGCAGGCGGCCGTCGGGCAGTGGCAGCCGCAGGTGCAGCCGCTCGACCGCGCCGGCCACCGGCGTGGAGGTCAGCGCCGCATGGCCCAGCAGGCGGTCGTCGGGCGCCAGCAGCGCCAGCCAGTCGGCCAGCGGCAGCCAGGCGGGCGTGGCGGCCAGGCCATGGTGGCGGCAGGCCACTTCGTCCAGCCGCAGCCGGGCCTGGGCGGGCTCGTACTCCACCAGGCCCAGGTCGGCCACCCGCACCGCCTGGCGCCAGCGGCGTTGCTGGGTGCGCAGCTCTTCCTGGCGGCGCTGCTGGTGGGTCACGTCGGTCAGCAGGCCGTGCCACAGGGTGCCGCCGGTGGGCAGCAGCTCGGGCGCGGCCACCAGCTCGTACCAGCCCTGGTGCACACCCGCCGGGCGGATGCGCAGCCGGCAACGGCAGGTCTGGCCCAGTTCCAGCGCCTGCGCCAGCTGGCGCTTGAGCTGCGCCAGGTCTTCCGGGGGAATGCTGCCGGCCACCACGCCCGCATCGGCGGCCAGGCGGGCCGCGGGAATCATGAAGATGCGCTGCAGCGCGTCACTGGCAAAAGGGAAACTCCAGTGGCCCAGCTCCGACTGGTGCAGCAGGAACACCGCGGCCGGCAGCTTGTGCAAGGCGGCGCAGCCCGGCACTGCTCCGGGCATGCCCAATGCCGCGGCGCCAGGATCGGACCCGAGGACTGCTGGATCGGCGGACATGGCGGCGCGGCTCGAACGGCATGAGCCGGGGCAGTTACAACGCAACTATTGTCTTAGGGATAGACACGCCGGCAAGTACTTCATCACGGGGTGTAGCGTCTGAAACAACAAGCGTGCTGTCATCGGGCCGTCAAGCCGGCGGGTGGGCGGCGGCACAATCGCGCGCAGCGGCGCGCCGTCCGGCCGCCTTTGTCACCTTCAAGCCTTTCACCACCATGACCGACGCCGACAACCGGCCCCCGCTGCCCGACCACCTGTCCATCGACCCCCGCAGCCCGCACCATGTGGCCGCGGTGTTCGAGCACGACATTGGCATCCGCTTCAATGGCAAGGAGATGACCAACGTCGAGGAGTACTGCGTCAGCGCCGGCTGGGTGAAGGTGCCTGCCGGCAAGACGCTGGACCGCAAGGGCCGGCCGCTGCTGCTGCAGCTCAAGGGCAAGGTGGAGCCCTTCTACCGCTGAAGCGCACCCCTGTTACACCTGGGCGCCGCGGCTCAACCTGCTGCAAAGCCCGGCCGATAACCGCATGCGGCACTGGATGACCGCGGCATGTGCAGGCTCGATGAAGTACCCCGGTTATCTCCCAGCGCCCCTCCCTGACGACGAGCCCGCCCGGCTGGCCGCGCTGCGGGACTGCGACCTGCTCGACACCCCGCCGGAAGCCGCCTTCGACAACTTCGCGGTGCTGGCCGCACGCGCCGCCGGCACGCCGGTGGCGCTGGTCACGCTGATCGATGGCGATCGCCAGTGGTTCAAGGCCCAGGTGGGCCTGACGCTCGCGCAGACGCCGCGCGAGCTCTCGCTGTGCGGCCACACCATCTGCGGCCAGGGTCTGATGGAAGTGCCCGACACCCGGCTGGATGCGCGCTTTGCCGGCAACCCGCTGGTCACCGGCGCCTACCAGCTGCGCTTTTATGCGGGCGTGCCGTTGTGCACGCCCGAGGGCCATGCCATCGGCACCTTGTGCGTGATGGACACCCGGCCGCGCACCCTGACCGACGAGGGCCGCGACACGCTGCTGCGCCTGGCGCGGCAGCTGACCCAGCTGCTGGAGCTGCGCTGCATGCGCCAGCGCCATCAACTGGCCGAGGCCGAGCTGGAACGCCTGGCCGTGGTGGCCCGCCACACCAGCCACGGCGTGCTGATCACCGGGCCCGACAACCGCATCGAATGGGCCAATGCCGCCTTCAGCCGCATAACCGGCGTGGTGATGCCGGCCAGCCGCGGCCTCAGGCCCGGCGCGGTGCTGCCCTTCCTGCGGCAGGACCGGCCGGTGCGCGACCAGCTGGCCGCCGCGGTGGCCGACCGCCGGCCCACTCGCGTGCGCACCCGCAGCCAGGCCGACAACGGCGCCTCGCTGTGGATGGACGTGGAGCTGCAGCCCTGGCACGACGACGGCGGCGCCTTCCGCGGCTTCATCGCCGTGGTGTCCGACGTCAGCGCGCTGGTGGCCCAGCATGAGCAATCGCAGGCGCTGTTCGATTCCTTGCCGGTGGGCGTGCTGGTCTACGGGCCCGACCACCGCGCGGTCAACGGCAACCGGGCGGCGGCCGAGATCCTGGGCCGCCGGCTGGCCGACCTGGTGGGCGTGCCCATGCACGAAGCCTTCGGCGACACCGTGCACGAAGACGGCCGCCCGCTGGCCCCGCAGCAGCGCGCGCTGGCCCTGACCCTGGCCGACGGCCAGCCCCGCCACGGCATGGTGATGGGCGTGCGCAGCGGCGACGGCGAGCGCCACTGGCTGCGCATGAGCGCCGCGCCCCTGCACGACGCCGATGGCGCGGTGCGCGGCGCCATCGCCTGCTTTGCCGACGAGACGGCCGAGCGCGCCTCGCGCCAGCTGCTGAACCTGGCCATCGATGCCGCGGCCGTGACGCCCTGGCGCTGGCAGCGCGGCGAAGACGCGGTGGAGGTGGACCGCCTGGCCGCCATCAGCTGCGGCCTGGTGAGCGCGCCGGCCGCCGGCAGCCCGCGGCTGCGCACGCCGTTCTGGCAGGCCGTCAACCCGCAGGACGTGCCGGTGGTGCAAGCCGCGCTGGCCGCGCACGACCAGGACCCCGCCCGGCCCTACCGCGCCGAATTCCGCCTGCGCATGCCCGGCGGTGCCGAGCGCTGGTTCATGGCCACCGGCGCCGCCAGCGAGCGTGACGGCAACGGCCGGGCGCTGCACCTGTCGGGCGTGATCCTGGACATCACCGAACGCAAGGCGGCCGAAGCCGCGCTGCAGCGCGCCGCCACCACCGACAGCCTGACCGGCCTGCCCAACCGCAGCGTGCTCAACGACCGCCTGTCGCTGGTGCTGCGGGCGGCGCCACAGCGCGGCGAACATGGCGCGCTGCTGTTCATCGACCTCGACCACTTCAAGCGCATCAACGACACCTACGGCCACCTGGTGGGCGACCAGGTGCTGCGCGCGGTGGCGCAGCGGCTGGCCGGCCAGCTGCGTGCCGAAGACACGCTGGCGCGCCTGGGTGGCGACGAGATGGTGGTGCTGCTGCCCTGGCTGGGGCCCGACCAGGCGGCGGCCGCCGCCGGGGCGGTGCGCGTGGGCCACAAGCTGCTGGAAGTGCTGGCCGAGCCGCTGCGCATCGACGGCATGGTGTTCAGCCTGCATGCCAGCATCGGCGGCACCTGCTTTCCGAAGCTGCAGGGCGAATCGGCCACCGACCTGATGCGCGAGGCCGACACCGCCATGTACGCCGCCAAGGGCGCGGGCCGCGGCACGCTGCGGCTGTACGAAAGCAGCATGCGCGACAAGGTGGCCGGCCGCCTGGTGCTGGAAGCCGACCTGCGCCATGCGCTGCAGCACGGCGGCCTGAGCCTGGCGCTGCAGGGCCAGTGGCGCCCCGATGGCCGCCTGGCCGCCTGCGAGGCGCTGCTGCGCTGGACCCACCCGCAGCGTGGCCCGGTGAGCCCGGCCGAGTTCATCCCGCTGGCCGAAGAGGGCCCGCTGATCATCGACATCGGCCGCTGGGTGCTGCGCGAGGCCTGCGCGGTGCTGGCCGGCTGGCTGGCGCGCGGCATCGAGCTGCCGATGGCGGTGAACGTGAGCCCGCGGCAGTTCTGCGAGCCGGGCTTCCTGCCCTTCGTGCTGGATGCGCTGCGCGAGGCCGGCGTGCCGCCGCGGCTGCTGACGCTGGAGATCACCGAAGGCGTGCTGCTGGAAGGCGAAGCGCCCGTGCGGCTGCGGCAGCTGGCCGATGCGGGCTTGCGCATTGCCATCGACGACTTCGGCACCGGCTACTCCAGCCTGATGTACCTCAAGCAGCTGCCGGTGCACGAGCTGAAGATCGACCGCAACTTCGTGCGTGACCTGACCAACGACGAAGACGATGCCGCCATCGTGCAGGCGATGCTGGCCATCGCCCGCCGCTTCGGGCTGGACACGGTGGCCGAGGGCGTGGAAACGCGGGCGCAGGCCGACTGGCTGCAGGCGCAAGGCTGTACCCTCCAGCAGGGATTCCTGCACGACCGGCCGCGCCCCGTGGCGCTTTTCGAGCAGCAGCTGCTGACCGCCGGCCCGGCACGACCCACCGCAAGGAGCGCATGCGAAACGCCATCGACCACCTGGGCCGCCTGACGGAGCTGCGCGATCGCGACCTGCTCGACCTGAGCCTGCTGCAGTCCATCCGCGACCTGGTGCGGCCGCAGGCCGTCACGCTGTACCGCGCCGACGACGCCCAGCCGCCGGGCTGGCGCAGCCGGCTGCAGCTCAAGGCCCGGCCGGTGGCCGAGCAACTGGGCGAAGAGGCGCCGCAGGTGGAGTTCGACGGCCTGCCGGCGATCGACGACCACCCGCCGCGCGCGCACTGCCTGTTGCGCGGCGAGCGCCAGCGCCAGGCCGGGCCGCCGGCCTGGACCGGCTTTCCGATGGCCTCCGGCGGCCGCGTGGTGGGCGTGCTGGAGCTGGACACCCGCTACCCGCTCACCCGCGAGGAAGCCGCGCTGGTCACCGGCATGCTGCAGGTGTTCGGCAACTTCCAGGCGCTGCTGGACTACAGCGAGCGCGACACGCTGACCGGCCTGCTCAACCGCAAGAGCTTCGACAGCGCCTTCTTCAAGCTGCTGGCCGACGGGCAGGGCGCCGACCCTGGCATGGAAGAGCGGCGCCGCGGCCAGGGCCGTGCGGTGCACTGGCTGGGCGTCATCGACATCGACCATTTCAAGCAGGTCAACGACCGCCATGGCCACCTGATCGGCGACGAGGTGCTGCTGCTGGTGGCCCAGTTGATGAACAGCAGCTTCCGCGCGAGCGACCGGCTCTACCGCTTTGGCGGCGAGGAGTTCGTGGTGCTGCTGCGCGGCGCCACCGAGGCCGAGGCGCTGCAGGCCTTCGACCGCTGCCGGCTGGCGGTGCAGGGCCACGAGATGCCGCAGGTCGGCCACATCACCATCAGCGCCGGCGTCACGCAGCTGCGCGCCGGCGACACGCCGTCGGCCGCCTTCGAGCGCGCCGACCGCGCCACCTACCACGCCAAGAACCAGGGCCGCAACCAGGTCTGGTCGCATGAAGCGCTGGTGCGCGCCGGCCGCCTGCAGGACAACGACAAGACCGGCGGCGTCGAAATCTTCTGAAGGCGGGTTGTCGCCCGATGCCGGAAGACAGCGAGATCGAGATCCGCCCCTTGTTCGAGGCCGTCGACTTCGGCGAGGCGCTGACGCCCGAGCTGCGTGCGCAGGAAGACCGGCTGCGTGCGCAGCTGGACGCCCCGCGCGGCGCCTGACCGCGGGCACGCAGCCTGCCCAGCAGGCGTCGTGGCGGCGCCCTTCGGTGCCGCACGGCACTTGAAGGATGGGCTCATGAACCTCTTGAAACTCGGCGGCCTGATCGGCCTGGTGTACTTCGGCCGCAAGGTCATCGCGCGGCAAGGCCGGTCGGCCTGGTCGCAACGCCTGGCCAGTGCGGTGCCGGCCCTGGCCGGCAGCGTGGCGGGTGCGGGCAGCGGCACCGGCAACCCCGGTGAGCGCTTGAATGCAGCAAGGCTTTCCGCGGTGCCTTCGGGCGCCGGGCTGGCGGGCTCTTCGGCGCAGTCCGGCCCCGGCCCTTCGGCCACCGGCCTGGCCGACTTCAACCGCGGGGCCTGAGGCAGCCCATGACCCAAGTTGCAGACCTCATGACCCGTGGCGCCAGCACGCTGGCGCCGGGCGACAGCCTGGTGAAGGCCGCGCGCCTGATGGCCGAGCAGGACATCGGCGCGGTGCCCATCTGCGCCGACGGCGCGCTGCTGGGCATCGTCACCGACCGTGACATCACCGTGCGTGGCGTGGCCGAAGAACGGCCGCTGCACATCACGCGGCTGGAAGACGTGATGTCGCCCGACCCGCAGACCTGCCTGGAAACCGACGACCTCGACCTGGTGGTCGAGCGCATGAAGGAGCAGCAGATCCGCCGCCTGCCGGTGCTGGACGCCCAAGGCCAGCTCACCGGCATGCTGTCGCTGGGCGACGTGGCGCTGCAGGACCGCGGCGCGGTGGCGGGCCAGACGCTGGCCACCATCTCCGAGCCGGCCGGCACGCCCACGGGCGACCCGATCGCGGCCGACACCGACCCGGAGACGGGTCCGGACTCGCCGACGATGGCGCAGGGCTGATCACCTGTGAACAAGCTGGCCAGGGCGTCTGCACGCCCTCGGCCTTGGCCCTCGAAAACGCGAGGAGGGCTCAGCTGCGGCCGGCGATGTAGGCCCGTTCGCCCATGCGCTCAAGCAGGTTGAGCTCGCTCTTCAGCCAGGACAGGTGGGCTTCTTCATCGGCCAGGATGTCCTCGATCAGCCGACGGGTGACGGCGTCATGGGCGGCGGCCACGGCCTCGGCTGCCGCATTCAGCACGGGGCGCGCTTCCAGCTGCGTGGCAAGGTCGAGGTGGAGCACTTCAGGCAGGGTGCTGCCCAACTGCGGCACCGCCAGCGTGAAGCTCGGCCGACCATCGAGGTCGAGCAGGCGGTCTGTCAGCTGCTGCAGCGTCGCCGGCTCATCGGCTATGTGCGCCTGCATCTGGGTCGCCAGGCTGGACAAGCCCAGGGCCTTGATCACCGCCAGGTGCGTCTGGTGCTGCACGGTGCCTTGCCAGAAGGCACTGATCAGGCGGTTGAGCACGCCGTGAACGGGGTTGGGGTCGAGGTTCATGCGCAGCGTTCTGGCAGAAGTCGTGGCACTTCAGGCCAACTGGGCCAGCAGGGCCTTGGCCACGCCTTCCGAACTGGCCGGGTTCTGGCCCGTCACCAGGCGGCCATCGACCACGACATAGGGCGCCCAGTCAGGACCTTTTTCGTAGAGGCCGCCCTGCGCCTTGAACTCGTCCTCGATCAGGAAAGGCACCACGTCGGTGAGCTCGACGGCATCTTCTTCGCCGTTGGTGAAGCCGGTGACGCGCCGGCCCTGCACCAGGGGTTCGCCGTTGGCCTTCTTGACATGCCGCAGCGCCCCGGGCGCGTGGCATACGAAGCCGATGGGTTTGCCCGCGCGCTCGAAGGCCTGGATCAGGTCGATGGACTGCTGCGACACCGCCAGATCCCACAGCGGGCCGTGGCCACCGGGGTAGAAGACGCAGTCAAAGTCGTCGGCTTTCACGCTGTCCAGCGGCACGGTGTGCGCCAGTGCCTGCTGGGCCGCGGGATCGGCCTTGAAGCGGTGGGTGAGCGTGGTCTGGAACTCGGGCAGGTAGCTCTTGGGGTCCAGGGGCGGCTGGCCGCCCATCGGCGATGCCAGCACGAGCTCGGCTCCGGCGTCCAGGAAGGCGTAGTAGGGGGCTGCAAATTCTTCGAGCCAGAAGCCGGTCTTCTTGCCGGTGTTGCCCAGCTGGTCGTGGGAGGTGAGCACCATCAAGATTTTTTTCATATCACTCGCCATCGGGGTCTGTTGGAAACGATCTCATGCTAGGCGATGGTCGGCAAATTTGGCAGTTCTGAATTTTGCGGTGTGGCATCAATGAATTTATGCTTGTATCCATGTCGCTCACCCGCTTGCGCACCTTCGTCGAGGTGTATCGCCAGGGCTCCATCACAGCCGCTGCGCTCCGGCTCAGCCTCACCCAGCCGGCGGTGTCACAGCACATTGCGGGCCTTGAGTCTGCGCTGGGCCGCCGTCTCTTCGTGCGCGAGCGGCACGGTGTGCGCCCCACTGCCGCCGCCGACGAGCTGGCGGCTGATGTCGGCGATCGGCTGGACGCGGCCGAATCGGCGCTGGCCTCGGCCAAGGCCCGCTCGGTGGAGCTGGCCGGGGCGCTGCAGGTGGTGGGTCACGCCGACTTCCTGGCCGAGGTGGTGGCTGCCGAGCTGGCACCCTTGCTGCAGCGGGGGGTCAGGGTGCGGCTGCAAGCTGGCGATCGCGACCGCATCCAGCAGCTGCTGGTGGACGGGGACTGTGAGCTGGGCCTGTCTGCCTACGCCGTCACCGACCCACGCCTGTGCTGCGAACTAATCCGCAGTGAGCCCACAGCGGCGGTGGCCGCGCCTGTCGTGGCGCGGCGAGTGTTGGCCGCCACCGACCTGAAAAGCGCGTTGCTGGCTGAACCGGTGCTGGCCTACAGCCTGGAGCTGCCCATCATCGAGGACTGGCTGGCCCGCAACGGGCTGGCCCTCCATCCGCTGCTGCCCGCCTTGATCGGTCAGGACCTGCGTTCGCTGCGCAGCCTGCTGGTGGCCGGTTTTGGCTGGTCCGTGCTGCCCGCCTACCTGTGCCGCGCGGCCATCGCCACCGGTGCATTGGCCGAGATCCCGGCGCCGGTGGCAGCCACCGAGCTCAACTACTACCTGATCTGGGCGCCCAGTGCGCTGCGCCAGCCGCGCGTGGCCCACGCACGCGAGACGCTGCTTCAGCGGCTGCGCAGCAGCTAGGCGTTTTTGTTCGAAGCAGCGCGATCGCCACCGCCATCCACCTCGCGCTCGGCCTCCAGCCAGTCGCGTTCGTGGTCGCCGTCGGTCTGGCCGCGGGCCAGCCAGCGGTGGTAGGCCGCTTCGCGCACGCGCTGTTCGCGGCTGCTGGCGGGGTCTTGCGCCGGCGCGGCGGCTGCGGGGCTGTCGGGCTCAGCGATTGTCTTGGCGGCGCTCTTGGTCGCGCCCTTGGGTGCGCTCTTCGGTGCGCTCTTCGGTGCGGTGCTCTTGCCTTTGTCCTCGACGGCCGGCTGGGCGCCGGACTTCGGCGCGCCCTTGTCGGCGGTCGTGGCGCTTTCCGCAGCCACCTCGGCGCTCGCCGCTTTGGCGGCCTTCTTGCCCGGTGTCTTGGCGGCGTCCTTGGCGACGGCCTTGGGCGCGGGCGGTTTGGCGGAGGATGCGGCGGTGGAGGCTTTGGCCATGGAAGGTCTCGAGGTGGTGGAAGCGCCACGCCCGGCAAACGACGTGCCTTGCCGTAACGGTGGCCAAAACGGCAGCAGTGCATGCTGGCGTTGCAAGCGGTTGGGGAGTAATCTGAAGCGGAGAGTCGAGGGGCGTGGAGGCACGTCGCTTGCCCTTCGCGCACCACTGCAATTGCGCAGCAAGCCGTGAGGAGTGAGATGAAACCGCAAGCTTTGTGGGCCGCCGCCGCGCTGGCCGTCACCGCCCTGCAGGCCGGCGCCGTGGCGCTGCCGTCCAGCTCGTTCGACGACGTGTCGTCAACCTACTTCTTCGACGTCAAGCGCATCGGCGCGGGCGACACCGCCTTCAACTTCTTCTTCGAGCCCGCCGGCAGCGAAATTGGTCGGCAGTACCGCATCAGCGGCGACATCAGCGCCACCAACTTCAGCTTCAGCAGCGTCACGCTCAACGGCACGCCGTTCCAGCTGCAGCCCACCGCGGGCGGCAACTTCCTGGGCGTGATCGGCACCACCAACGGCGGCCCGCTGGAAGTGGAGATCACCGGCAGCTTCACCGGCGCGCCGGGCAGCTACGGCAACCTGCAAGGCTCGCTGGTGCTGGCTCCGGTGCCCGAGCCCGAGACCTATGCGCTGATGCTGGCCGGCCTGGGCGCCGTCGGCTTGGCGGCGCGTCGGCGCAGCCGCAGCCACTGAGTCTGATCAGCCGGCCAGCTCGCGCAGCAGGTCGGGCACTTCGCCGGCCAGCTCACGCGCCAGCAGGCCGAGCGGGCCGAGCCGGCGCGTCAGCCGCTCGCCGGCCCGCGCATGCAGCACCACGCCCCAGGCACAGGCCTGGGGCAGTGGCGCCCCACGTGCCGCCAGCCCGGCGATCAGGCCGGCCAGCGTGTCGCCCGAGCCTGAAGTGGCCAGGCCCACATTGCCGCCGTCATGGCGCCACAGCCGGCCATCGGGCGCCGCGATGTGGGTCTGCCGGCCCTTGAGGGCCACCACCGCCTGCCAGCGCCTTGCGGCCTCGCGCGCCATCGTCTGCGGCTGCTGCTGCACCGCCGACTTGTCGGCGCCGGCGAGCGAGGCCATCTCGCCCGCATGCGGCGTCAGCGCCAGCTGCGCTGCCAGCGGCCAGCCTTCGGGCAGCTGGCGCACCACGGACATGCCGTAGGCATCCAGCACCACCGGTAGGTCGCCGCATGCGGGCAGCAACCGGCAGGCGAAGGCGATGGCGGCTGCTTCGTCCTGCAGACCGGGGCCGAAGAGCAAGGCGCAGGCGCCCGGCAGCAGCGGCTGCAGCTCGTCGACGCCGTTCAAGGCCAGGCCGCCTTTGGCCGTTTCGGGCAGCGGCAACACCCGCGCCTCAGGCACCGCCAGCGCCACGCCGGCCGCGATGCTGGCGGCGGTGGCGATGGTCAGCTTGCCGGCGCCGGCGCGCAGTGCCGCCACCGCCGCCAGCACCGCCGCGCCCGGCATCTGCGGGCTGCCGGCCACCACCAGCACGCGGCCGCGCTGCTCCTTGTCGCCGTTGTCGTCGGGCATGGGCAGCGGCCAGGCGCGCAGCGCGGCGTCGTCCAGCAGTTCGGCGGGCGCTTGTTCGGCTTTCATGACTTCGGCGCCGCGGGCTGGTCGGGCTCGGCGGTCACGGCTTCGCCGGCGTCCGCCACCGGGCGCACGAAGTTGGCCTGCTGCAGCGCCAGCTTGCCGCGGCGGCCGCGCGCGGGGTCGAAGGCATACCAGGTGACGGCGCAGTTGGGCACGTCGCCGGCGCGGTCGGTTTCCAGCACCTGGGCTTCGTCCATGCGTTCGAGCAGGTAGCGCAGGCAGTTCACGATGACCTGGTGCGCCACGATCAGCACCCGCTCGCCGCGGTGCTCGCGGGTCACGGTTTCCAGCACGCTGCGCAGCCGCAGAATCACGTCGCACCAGCTTTCGCCGCCCGGCGGGCGGAAGTAGAACTTGCCCACGTGGCTGCGCTGCTCGGCCAGCTGCGGATGCTGCTGCGTGATGCCCAGCCGCGTGAGCCGGTCGAGGATGCCGAACTCCTTTTCGCGCAGCCGTTCGTCCACGGTGATGCGCAGCTCGCCGTCACCGTCGGGGTCGCTCAGCCCGGCGGCCTGCATCACCAGCTGCGTGGTCTGGCGCGCGCGCACGTAGGGCGAGCACAGCACCACGTTCGGCCGCTCGTCGGCCGGCATGTCGCGGAACCATTCGCCCAGCGCCAGCGACTGGCGTTCGCCCAGCGCCGACAGCGGCACGTCCATGTCGCGGGTGGCGATGTCGATCAGGGGCAGGCCGGCGGCCTCGGCCCGGTCGCGTGCCACGTTGCCGGCGCTCTGGCCATGGCGCACCACCCACAGGCGGTCGGGCCATTTCTGCTCGGTGGTGTCGGGGAGCGTGGCGGTCATGGGCAGCGGGGCCGCGTGGCGCGGCGGGTGGTGAATGACGCCCGGCGGCAAGGCACATGCCGCCCGGCGGCGGCCACAATCGGCCATGATCGTGCGACCCCGCCCCGCCGCCTGGCGGCTCTTTTTCGTGCTGCGCGGCTCCATCGTGCCGCACATCGCCGGCAAGCTGGCGCTGGTGGCCGGCGTCTCGGTGCTGGCGGTGTGGCTGCACGGCCGGCTGCCGCAGCTGGGCGCGGCCCACCTGGCGGCGGTGCCGTTTTCGTTGCTGGGGCTGGCGTTGTCGGTGTTCCTGGGCTTTCGCAACAACGTCTGCTACGACCGCTGGTGGGAGGCCCGCAAGCAGTGGGGCGCGCTGCTGGCCGCCAGCCGGGCGCTGGCGCGCGAGGTGCTGGTGGTGCTGCCCGGGCCGGGCGATGCCATCGTGCGCCGCTGCATCGGCTTTGCCCATGCGCTGGCCGCCCGCCTGCGGGAAGAAGATGCGGTGGCCGCCGCCGCGCCCTGGCTGCCCACGGCCGAGCAGGCGGCGTTGGCGGCTGCGCGCAATGCCAACAACCTGATTGCCGCACGCATCGCGCACGACCTGGCCGCCGCGCGCCAAGCCGGCACCCTGCCCGACATCGTCTACCAGGGCCTGCTGGTCCATCTGCACGAATGCACCGCGGTGCAGGCGGCCTGCGAGCGGCTCAAGGGCACGCCCACGCCATTCGCCTATTCGCTGCTGCTGCATCGCACCGCCTGGTTCTTCTGCCTGCTGCTGCCGTTTGGACTGGCGCCCACGCTGGGCGCGATGACGCCGTTGGTGGTGGTCATCGTCGCCTACACCTTCTTCGGGCTCGATGCGCTGGGCGACGAACTGGAAGAACCTTTCGGCCGCGCCGACAACGACCTGCCGCTGGACGCGCTGGTGCGCGGGCTGGAGATCGACCTGCTGGAAGCGCTGGGCGAGGCCGAACTGCCGCCGCCGCTGCTGCCGCAGGCTTATGTGCTGAGTTGAACCGGCCGCTGAACCAGGGCGCTCAGCCCTGATCAGGGGGTCGCGGCCCGAGCGGGCCCGCCGCCTGCCACAGGGCTTGTCATGAAGAAGGTCGACCTGCCCCCCGAGGAGATGGCGCGCCCCGGCAGCCCCTTGCTGGCGCTGCTGCCGGAGGCGCGACTCCTGGTGTCCATGATCACCGGCGCGGTGGTCATCGCGGCGCTGTACTTCGGTCGCGCGATCCTGATGCCGCTGTTTCTGGCGTTCCTGCTGGGCTTCATGCTCGACCCGCTGGTGGTGCGCCTCAAGCGCTGGGGCCTGCCGCGGGTGTATGCGGTGGTGGCGGTGATGGTGGGCGTGCTGGCCGCGCTGGGCCTGGCGGCGGTGTTCCTGGGCAACCAGGTCAGCGCCCTCAGCGCCCAGCTGCCCACTTACCAGAGCAACATCCAGCACAAGCTGCGCGAGCTGCGCAGCAAGGCCGGCCAGCCCGGCATGTTCGACGGCGCGGTGCGCACCTTCGACGCCGTGCAACGCGAGGTGAACAAGGCCGCCACCAGCCGCAGCGGCCCGGCGGTGCAGCGGGTGCAGGTGGAAGAACGCCCGCCCACGCCGATGGAGCAGGCCATCGGCTGGCTGGAAGTGGGCATGGAGCCGCTGGCCACCGCCGGCATCGTGCTGGTGTTCACTGTGCTGGTGCTGCTCGACCGGGTGGACCTGCGCGACCGGCTGTTGCGGCTGTGGGGCGGCAGCCTGCACCGCAGCACCGATGCGATGGACGAGGCCGGCCGCCGCATCAGCCGCTACCTGACGATGCAACTGGCGGTGAACGTGAGCTACGGCGTGCCGATGGCGCTGGGGCTGTGGGCCATCGGTGTGCCGGGGGCGCTGCTGTGGGGCGCGGTGGCGGCCTTGATGCGCTTCGTGCCCTACGTGGGCCCGATGATCGCGGCGGTGTTTCCGCTGGCGCTGGCGTTTGCGGTCGATCCCGGCTGGGACATGGTGCTGTGGACCGGGGCGCTGATCGTGGTGCTGGAACTCATCAGCAACAACATCGTGGAGCCGCTGCTGTACGGCGCCAGCACCGGGCTGTCGGCCATGTCGCTGATGGTGGCGGCCACCTTCTGGACGGCGCTGTGGGGCCCGATCGGCCTGATCATGAGCACGCCGCTGACGGTGTGCCTGCTGGTGGTGGGCCACCACCTGCCGCGTTTTGCCTTCCTCAACGTGCTGCTGGGCAGCCAGCCGGCGCTGGACCCGCCCACCCGGCTGTACCAGCGGCTGCTGGCCGGCGATGAAGAAGAGGCCATCGAGGTGGCCACCCAGCAGGCCCACGACGGGGACCTGACCAATTTCTACGACGACGCCGGCCTGCCCGTGCTGCGCATGGCCACCAGCGACCATGCCAGCGTGGCCACCGCCGAGCACCGCCACCGCGTGGTCACCGGCATGGACCGCCTGCTGGACGAACTGACCGAGCTGCATCCGCCACCCGCCGGCGGCCGGCCCGCGGCCGTGTGCATCGGCGGCAAGTGGGAGGTGGACACCCTGGCCGCCCGCATGCTGGCCCATGCGCTGAGCCTGCAGGGGCGCCCGGCCGACCACCGGCCCGCCGCGGCGCTGACGGCCGAGACGCTGGCCCGGCTGGACCTGCGGGGCGCCCGCACCGTGTGCATCAGCTACTTCGCGCGCGACCCGGCCGCGGCCGCCCGCCAGTTCTGCAAGCGGCTGCGGCGGCTGTACCCCGACCTGCGCATCGTGCTGGGCCTGTGGAACGCGCCCAACCTGCTGCAGCAAGGGGAAAGCCTGGACAGCCTGGGCGCCGACGCGGTGGTCAGCAGCATCGGCGAGGCGATGGTGCGGCTGGCGCAATTCATGGGCGACGACCTGCCCGAAGGCTTCCTGGCCGCGCCGCAGACCGAGGACGACCCCGCCCGGCTTCAGGCGCTCAAGGACAGCGGCCTGCTGGACCCGCGCGCCCGGGTGCTGCTGGAAGCCGCCTCGCGCCGGGCGGCCGACATCTTCGACGTGCCGCTGGCGATGGTGTCGTTGATCACCGAAGACCGGCAGATCGTCGGCGGCTCCTTCGGCCACCTGCCGCCGCCGCCGGGCTCCGACGGCAGCGAGGGCGCCGTGGCCGCCACCGAGCCGCTGGACGCCGAGCGGCGCCTGTCGCTGTGCGGCCATGTGGTGGCCGACGGCCACACGATGGTGGTGCCTGACATCGCACGCGACCAGCGCTTTGCGCACAACCCGGTGATGCGCGAGCGCGCGCTGCGCTTTTACGCGGGCGCGCCGCTGGTCGATGGCGCCGGCTTCAAGATGGGCACGCTGTGCCTGATGGACGTGGAGCCGCGCACGCTGACCAAGCGCGAGGTGCGGCTGCTGGAAGCCATGGCCGCCGACCTGATGTCGCTGCTGCGCGCCGAGGTGGAACAGTGGAGCACGCTCACCGAACCGCGCGAAGCGCCGGAGCCACCGTCGGCCACGGTCGGCCAGCTGGTGCCCGGCACGTCCTGAACCGGCTCAACCGGCGGCGGTGCCCGCCATCGGGCTGCTGGGCGTGCCGGTGCCGGCGCGTCGGCGTGATCGCCAGCGCCGGGCCGCGGCCAGCGCGGGCTTTTCCACCGCATGCCAGGACAGCACCGCCAGCACCAGGGTGAACAGCGTGGACACGGCGATGTGCGTGCCCAGGCCGATCTGCGGCTGCAGCGCCGTCACCGCCTGCTGCACTGGAAATGCATAGATGTACACGCCGTACGAGTAGTCGCCCAGCCGGTTGAACTGCCGCAGCGCGCCGCCCGGCAGGTAGGCCAGCGCCAGCACCAGGTAGGCCAGTGGCAGCGGGTAGACGGCGGTGTAAAGGCGCGACTGCAGCAGCGTGCCGGCCGCAAGCACCGCCACGCAGGCGAAGGCGGCGCCCGCCCGCAGCCGCAGCCGGTCGCGGCCCTGGTAGGCCAGTGCGCCCAGCGAGAACATCAGCAGCAGCCGGCTGCGCGGGTCATCCGCGCCCTGCAGCGCGGCGCGCACCAGCAGCGCGGCGGCGCCCAGCGCCAGCAGGGCCCAGGCCAGCGTGACCGCCTGGCGCTGCCGGTGGCCGGCCAGCCGGGCCACCACGCCCACGGCGGCCAGCAGCGCATAGCAGCGCACCTCGTGCGGCAGCGTCCACAACGAGCCGTTGACGGCGCCGGCAAAGGGGTTGTCCTCGAACACGCGGGGCAGCAAGCCGGTGGTGCCGCCAAAGAGCGTGCTGTTCTTGAGCACGTAGATCCAGGTCTCCGGCGCCCCGAAGTACCCGGCCGCATCGGCCTTGCTGAAGAGGTAGAGCACCGGCACCGACAGCGCCACCATGGCCCACAGGCCGGGCAGCACCCGCGCCGCCCGTGCCAGCGCAAACGCGCGCAGCGAAGGCACATGCCACCAGCTGGACATCACCAGCAGGCCGCTGCAAAAGAAGAACACGTCCACCGCGATGGCGCCGGGCGTGATGCCCAGTGCGTGCCAGGGCTCGGCCCGCGGGCCGCCGGGGGCCAGCACGTAGCTGTGGCTGACCAGCACCATCAGCGCGGCGGCCAGACGGATGAGGTTCAGGTTGTTGTCGCGACTGCGATCGACGGACCCCAACAACATGCGCAAACCCCTGTGCCCCACGACGGCGAAGCTCGCGAGTGTAGGGGCCGGCCCGGGCATGCGCGTTGCCGCGATGCGTCACACCATTGACAGCGGAGATCGCATGCAAATACAGGTCGAGACCGACAACCACATCGAAGGCCGCCAGGCGCTGAGCGAGCACGTGCAAGGCGTCATCGAAGACGCGGTGGACAAGTACCGCGACCATGTGACGCACGTGACGGCCCACCTGGGCGACCTGAACAGCGGCGAGAAGTCGGGCAGCAACGACATGCGCTGCCTGCTCGAGGCGCGGGTCACCGGCGTCAAGAACATCGCGGTGAGCCACCAGGCCGACAACCTGCACCTGGCCATCGAAGGCGCGGCCGACAAGCTGCAGCATGCGCTGGCCACCTCGGTGGGCAAGCTGCAGGACCAGCAGCGCCGGGCTCCGCCCAGCGGTCAGCTGACGGCTGACCTGCTGCGCGACGACCCTGATGCCGTTTAAGCGCTGACAGCCTTCATCACCTCGGCCGCCACCAGCGCCGAGGACTGCGGGTTCTGGCCGGTGATCAGCTGGCCGTCCCGCACCACGAAGGGCTGCCAGTCGCCGGCGCCGACGAACTGGCCGCCCAGTTCGCGCAGACGGCTCTCCAGCAGGAAGGGCACCACTGCGGTCAGGCCCACGGCGGCTTCTTCCGAATCGGTGAACGAGTTCACCTTCAGGCCCTGCACGATGGATTGGCCATCCGGCCGCCTGGCCGTGACCAGCCCGGCCGCGCCGTGGCACACCGAGGCCACCACCTTGCCGGCCGCCCAGGCCTGCTCCACCGCGCGGGTGACCCCGGCGTCGGTCGGCAGGTCCCACATCGTGCCGTGGCCGCCGGGCATGAACATCGCATCGAACTGGCCGGCGTCCATCGTGTCGGCACGGGCGGTGTTGCGGATGCGCGCCTGCATCGCCTCGTCGGCCAAAAAGCGCTCCACCACCTCGTCGTTCTCCCCCTGGGGCTTGAGGCTGCCCGGGTCGATGGGCACCGCGCCGCCGGCGGTGGAGGCCAGCACCACCTCGGCGCCGGCATCGGCCAGCGCGTAGTAGGGCGCTGCCAGCTCTTCGACCCACAGGCCGGTGGGCTTGCCGGTGTCGCCCAGGCGGTCGTGGCTGGTCAGGATCATCAGGATGCGCGGTCTGCGGTTCATCAGGAACTCCTTGTTCAAAAACGGATGCAAGCACTTTAGAACCTGCAGCCGAGGCTATAAAGCCGCTTCGTGGAACTTCATCCATTACACGGGGGTACAAATGGCCCGTTCCTTCGACCCGGTGCAGCTGGGCAGCATCGAGCTGTTCTGCAAGGCGGCCGAGCTGGGCAGCTTCACCGCTGCGGCCGAGGCGCTGGGCGTCACGCCGGCGGCCGTCAGCCGCTCGATCGCGCGGCTGGAGCAGCGGCTGGGCGTGCGGCTTTTCGTGCGCAGCACCCGCAGCATCCGCCTGACCGGCGACGGCGAGCTGTACCGCACCGAATGCCAGCAGGCGCTGGAGCAGATCGCCGAGGCCGAGCGCGCCATCACCGGCCACCAGCGCACGCCCAGCGGCTTGCTGCGCATCAGCGTGCCCACCACCTACGCCCACCACCGGCTGCTGCCGCTGCTGCCGGCCTTCAACGCTGCCTACCCCGGCGTGGCGCTGGAGCTGAACATCAGCAACCGCAACGTCGACCTGGTGGACGACGGCTACGACCTGGTGATCCGCCTGGGAGAGCCGCAGGACTCGCGGCTGATCGCCCGCAAGCTGGAAGACGCCACGCTGGGCCTGTTCGCCTCACCCGCCTACCTGCAGGCGCGCGGCACGCCCCATCGGCTGCAAGACCTGACCGCCCACGACTGCATCCAGTTCATCCTGCCCAGCACCGGCCGCCCGCTGCCCTGGCTGCTGCGCGACGCCAGTGGCGGTGTGGTGGAACACCACTTCAAGAGCAGCCGCCAGGTGCATGAAGACGTGCTAGGCGTGGTCACCTGGGCCCGCGCGGGCGGCGGCATCAGCCAGATCTACCACTTCATCGCCGAAGAAGCGGTGCGCCGCGGCGAGCTGGTGGAGGTGCTGCCCCAGCTGGCCGGCGCCACCCGGCCTTTTTCCATCCTGTATCCCCAGAACCGGCACCTGTCGGCGCGGGTGAGGGCGTTCGTGGAGTTTCTGGTGGCTCGGCTTCGAGCGGGCTGAGGCGGGGGCGGCCGCCGGGCTTCATGGGCAAGCCTGCGCGCTGAGCGTGAGCGTGGGTTGCGGCCGGGCCGGCGTGGCCTGGCTGTGCAGTGATTGCCGTGTGCGGCTGGCCCAGTCCTGGAAGGGGGCGGACGGCACGACGCCGGCCCGCCACATGCGCAAGGACTCTCCATGGTTGCCGCGCATGCACCACTGCAGCGCCGGCACGGGGCCCGGGCCGTGGTCGGGCTCATGGAATTCGTTCCAGGCGCCACCCAGCAGGGCGATGGCGTTGCCGAAGTTCAGCTTCTCCAGACCTTCGCTGCGTGTGTACACGTTCAGCCAGGTGCCGGCCCCGGTCTCGCTTGGGCGGGCGGTGAAGGTGGACACCGGGTCGAGCGTGACCAGCAGGTCCACGCGCGGCACCTGGGGCGTGGCCGCCAGGTAGGCGGACAACTGCGCTGCGGTGGCGCCCCCATTGCTCCAGCCGACCACGACGAGGGTGGAGATGGCGCCCGTGCTGGCGTGGTGCGACAGACGCTGCGCGATCGGCAGATGGCCGTGCCACCAGTCAGCGCGCCCGGGCAGCAGGCCGTCGCTTTCCGCCGGCTCGCCGGTCCAGGTCATGTAGTCGGTGGAAATCGCCGCCCGTTCCATCGCCAGGGCGCGGGCCAGGTCCTCCGCCACCGTCTCGCGCATCGGCCACAGCCCCTTGTCGCCGGCGCCTTCCGAGTTGCCGCCGACCAGGAGCAGCAACACACCGGGCGGCTTCCTCACGTCCTCGAACGAAGCGTCGCGCTCGTTGGTCAGCGCGCAGCCCGACAGGCCGAAGACCAGCAACCATCCCCATCCTGCACGCATGCCGGCCTCCAGCGTTGTGCCGGTTGCCCGGCTGGCCAGCCACCATAGGGTGCGCTGGGCCGGCGCGCGTCCTCAGATCGGAGGACGGCTGCTCAGAACACCCCCGCCTCCTGCGCCCCGTTCAGGATCGCGGTCGCCAGGCCGCCCATCGGGCCCTGGATGTCGTCCGAGGGCGGGGCGGAGGCGCGGGCGGTCCAGATGACTTGGCCGCCGCGGGCGTCGATGATGCGGCTGCTGGCGCTGTAGGCGGTGCTGCGGCGCTCGCCGCCGCCGATGGGCACGGCCACGCCCACGCCGCCGCCCACATGGCCGCCGCCGAAGCCGAAGCTGCCCAGGCCGATGGAAAATGCAGGCCCGCCGCCGCTGCCGGCCCCGCCGGCCCAGGCCGAGACGGTGGTGGCCAGCACCGCGATGGCGCCGGCCTGCCGCGCCGGGGCCAGGTACTGGTCGTCGGGCACCGGTTGGCCCGGCTGGGGCGGCATGATCTGCGGCGCCACCACCGCGCTGCCGCCTTGCGCCACCACGGCGCCGGCCATCTGGTCTTCGCAGGTGCGCTTGACCGCCGGGTCCACCGCCTCGCAGGCCACCAGCACCTTGGCGCCGGCCAGCCGCAGCGTGGGCCGCTGCGGCGCGGTCCATTGGCCTTCGATCTTGGGTGAAGCGGCGCAGCCGGCCAGCAGGGCGGCGGCCACGGTGGCGGCCAGGGTCGCGCCCAGGCGGCGCGGGGCGGTAGAGGGGTGCAGCTGGTTCATGTCGGTCTCTCCCGGGCCGGCCGAAGATGGTGGCCCCTGCCTGCAACGCGGCAAGGGCAATGCCCGGCGACCGGCGCCTGCCGCAGGTCGGCGGCGTCCCCTTTTGCCCTGGTTGAAGCTTGCGGGTTGACCCCCACCTGCCTGCGATGCCCGTGTTGCTGCTGCTCCTCCTGCTCCACCTGTACGTCGGTGCCCGCCTGGTGCCGCCTTTGCCGGGGCTGGTGGCCCCCGGGCTGTTGGCGGTCTGGTTGCTGGCCTCGCTGGTGCTGATTCCGCTCAGCTTCTTCGAGCGACGGGCCACCGACCGGGCAGCGGCCGACCGGCTGAGCTGGGCCGGCATGCTGGCGCTGGGCGTGTTTTCGCTGCTGGGCGTTTTCACCGTGCTGCGCGACTTGTTGCTGCTGGCGGTGTGGGGCCTTGGCCACCTGCCGGCGGTGCAGGCCAGCGGTTTTGCAGCGGTGGGCGGCGTGGCCGGCGCATCGGGCTGGCCGGGCCTGCAGGCGGGCAGCGCCTGGGCGGTGCTGGGCCTCAGCGGCCTGGGCACGCTGGCGGGGCTGGTCGGCGCGCGGCGGCGGGCGCCGGTGCGCCGGGTGGACATCGCCGTCGATGGCCTGCCGCCGGCGCTGCACGGCTTCACCGTCGCGCAGATCACCGACGTGCACGTGGGCCCCACGGTCAAGCGCGCCTATGTGCAGCGCATCGTCGACGCGGTCAACGCGCTGCAGCCCGATGCGGTGGCCATCACCGGCGACCTGGTGGACGGCCGGGTGGCCGACCTGCAGGGCGACGTGGCGCCTCTGGCCGGCCTGCGTTCGCGCCACGGCAGCTTCTTCGTCACCGGCAACCACGAGTACTACAGCGGCGCCGAAGAGTGGGTGCAGGCGCTGCAAGGCCTGGGCGTGCAGGTGCTGCTCAACCGGCACGTGGTGTTGCAGCACGAAGGCGCGCCGGTGGTGATGGCCGGCGTGGCCGACTGGAGCGCCGGCCAGTTCGTGCCCGGCCACCGCAGCGACGCCCGCGCCGCCATGGCGGG
>NZ_CAXFDV010000074.1:0-4051 GCF_964001545.1 uncultured Aquincola sp. | reverse complement strand
TTCGGCCTCGATCTGGCGCGAGCGCTCGATCAGCTCGGCCAGCAGGAACAGCGCGGCCAGCGCCAGCGTGGAGCTGAGCAGGTAGAACAGCGCCCCCGCGGTGATGCCCGGCTGCGCGAAGCTGATGGCCGCCATCAAGGTGCCTGACGACACCACCACCGCCAGTGCGGCCAGGCGGTCGATCTTCTGCGAAGCCAGCATGCTGAGCGCGGCCACCGCCAGCGTGGCGATGCCGGCCAGCAGCAGCCAGCGCCCGCCGAAGTAGGCCGAGTCGCCGGCACCGGCCGGGAACATCAGCGACCACAGCCGCAGCACCGTGTACAGGCCCACCTTGGTCATGATGGCGAACAGCGCCCCCACCGGCGCACTGGCCGCGGTGTAGGCCGGCACCAGCCAGAAGTTGAGCGGCCACATCGCCGCCTTGGTGAGGAAGGCGATGGCCAGGATGGCCGCACCCGCATGCAGCAGGCCACGGTCTTCGGCGGGGATGGCCAGGATGCGCTGCGCCATGTCGGCCATGTTGAGCGTGCCCGTCACGCCGTACAGCATGCTCACGCCGATGAGGAACAGCGACGAAGCCGCCAGGTTGATGACCAGGTAGTGCAGCCCGGCGCGCACCCGCCAGCGGCCCGAGCCGTGCAGCAGCAGGCCGTAGCTGGCCGACAGCATCACCTCGAAGAACACGAACAGGTTGAACAGGTCGGCGGTGAGGAACACGCCGTTGAGCCCCATCAGCTGCAGCTGGAACAGCGGGTGGAAGTAGACGCCCGCGCGGTCCCAGCGCGCCACCGCGAACACCAGCGAGGCCAGCGCCACCACGGCGGTGAGCACCAGCATCAGGGCCGACAGCCGGTCGGCCGCCAGCACGATGCCGAAGGGCACGTTCCAGTTGCCCGGCAGGTACACCGCCACCGCACCCGGTGCGCCGTTGCCCTTGACCGCATGCAGCAGGGCCAGTGCCAGCGCCAGGCTGGCCGAGGTGGCCACCAGATTGATGGCCAGGTGCCAGCGGCGGCGGTGCTGGGCGGCGAGCATCAGCACGGTCGCCAGCATGGGCAGCAGGATGGGGGCGATGATCAGCTCGCTCATGGCTGAACCCCCGCATCCTTCTCTTCACCATCCACATGGTCGGTGCCGTTCAAGCCGCGCGAAGCCAGCAGCACCACCAGCAGCAGCGCCGTCATCGCAAAGCCGATGACGATGGCGGTGAGCACCAGGGCCTGGGGCAGCGGGTCGTCGTAGTGCAGCAGGTCCAGCGGCACGTCGGCGCGGATGATGGGCTCCTTGTCGATGGACAGCCGCCCCATGCCGAAGATGAAGAGGTTGACCGCGTACGACAGCAGTGCCAGCCCCATCACCACCTGGAAGGTGCGCGGGCGCAGCAGCAGCCACACGCCCGAAGCGGTGAGCACGCCGATGGCGATGGCCAGGGTGATTTCCATCAGCGGCCCCCCGCCTTGCCGCGCTGCACCGCCAGCGGGCCGGTGAGCGGTTCACGCGCCACCCGGTGGCTGCGCAACGATTGGTGGGCCAGCGCGATCAGGATCAGCATGGTGGCGCCCACCACCAGTGCAAACACGCCGATGTCGAAGAACAGCGCACTGGCCACATGCAACTCGCCCAGCAGCGGCAGCGTGAAGTGCGCGGTGTGGGTGGTCAGGAAGGGGTAGCCGATCACCAGCGCGCCCAGCCCGGTGAGCCAGGTCACGCCCAGGCCGGTGGCGATCCAGCGCTGCGGCCGCAGCCAGAAGTGCGATTCCACCCACTGGGTGCCGGCCACCATGTACTGCAGCACCAGGGCCGAGGCCACCACCAGCCCGGCCACGAAGCCGCCGCCCGGCTGGTTGTGGCCGCGCATGAACAGGTGCACCGCAAACACCATGGCCACCGGCAGCAGCAGCCGCGACAGCACCTTGGGCACCAGCATGTAGCCGAAGGCCAGCGGCGAGGCGGCCGCCTGCGCCTGCGTGGGCGGCGGCAGCAGGTCGGTGCTCAGCGGCGCGGTGGGCAGGTGGCGCTGCTGGGGCGGCAGCTCCACGCTTTCGGGCGAGGGGCGGAAGCGGCGCAGCAGCGCATACACCGTCAAGGCCACTGCGCCCAGCACGGTGATCTCGCCCAGCGTGTCGAAGCCGCGGAAGTCCACCAGGAGGACATTGACCACGTTGCTGCCCCCGCCCTGCGGCAGCGAGCGTTCCAGGAAGTAGGGCGAGATGCTCTGCGGAAAGGGCCGCGTCATCATCGCGTAGGCCAGCGCGGCCATGCCGCTGCCGGCCACCACCGCCAGCAGCAGGTCGCGGGTGCGGCGCCAGCCGGGGCCGCGGCGGCGGGCCTGGCCCAGGTCTTCGGGCATCAACCGCTGCGGCAGCCAGCGCAGGCCCAGCAGCAGCAGCACGGTGGTCACGATCTCGACCGACAGCTGGGTCAGCGCCAGGTCGGGCGCCGAGAACCAGACGAAGGTCAGGCAGGTGATCAGGCCCGCGCCGGCCGCCAGGATCAGCGCCACCAGCCGGTGGTACTTGGCCTGCCAGGCCGCGCCGATGGCGCAGGCGGCGCCCACCACCCACATCAGCACGAAGGTGGACGCGGGCTCGACCAGCGGCCGCTCGCCGCGCACCAGCCCAAAGGGCTGCAGCGCCAGGAAGGCCGCCACCAGGGTGGCGAAGAACAGCCAGCGCATCTGCGGCTGCAGGCGCCGGGTGCCGAAGGCCCGGCTGGCCCAGCGCGCGAACCAAGAGAGCTGCGTGACCGAGCGCTCGAACACTTCCTTGCCATGCAGGCCGCCGGTCATCGGCGTGCGGTCGAGCCGGCCGCGCTCGAACTGGCGCTTGAGCACGAAGTACAGCGCGGTGCCGCCGGCCAACGCCACCAGGCTCATCACCAGCGGCGTGTTGAAGCCGTGCCACACCGCCAGGCTGTAGTCGGGCAGGGTGCCGCCCACCACCGGCCGCGCGGCCGTGGCCAGGAAGCCGCCCACCGACCAGGCCGGGAACATGCCCACCACCACGCAGGCCAGCACCAGCAGCTCCACTGGCACGCGCATCCAGTGCGGCGGCTCATGCGGCTGGCGTGGCAGGTCGGGCGTCAGCGGGCCGAAGAAGATGTCGTATGAAAAGCGCAGCGAATAGGCCACGCTGAAGATGCCCGCCAGCGTGGCCACCACCGGCAGCCCGGCTTCCACCCAGGGCAGCGAGCTGATGTACACCGTCTCGGCGAAGAACATTTCCTTGGACAGGAAGCCGTTGAGCAGCGGCACCCCGGCCATGGCCGCGCTGGCCACCATCGCCAGCGTGGCGGTGATGGGCATGGCCTTGAACAGGCCGTTGAGGCGGCCGATGTCGCGGGTGCCGGTCTCGTGGTCGATGATGCCGGCCGCCATGAACAGCGACGCCTTGAAGGTGGCGTGGTTCATGATGTGGAACACCGCCGCCACCGCCGCCAGCGGGCTGTTGAGCCCCAGTAGCAACGTGATCAGGCCCAGGTGGCTGATGGTGGAGTAGGCCAGCAGCCCCTTGAGGTCGCGCTGGAACATGGCCGCATAGGCGCCGAACAGCAGCGTGGCCGCGCCCGCGCCGCCCACGATCCAGAACCAGGCCTCGGTGTTGGCCAGTGTCGGCCACAGCCGCGCCAGCAGGAACACGCCGGCCTTGACCATCGTGGCCGAGTGCAGATACGCCGATACCGGCGTGGGCGCCGCCATGGCATGCGGCAGCCAGAACTGGAAGGGCACCTGCGCACTCTTGGTCAACGCGCCCAGCAGCACCAGCACCAGCATCGGCAGGTACAGCGGGTGGGCGCGGATGGCGTCGCCCGAGGCCAGCACCACGTCCAGCTCGTAGCTGTCGGCCATTTGCCCCAGCATCAGCACGCCGGCCAGCAGCGCCAGCCCGCCAGCCCCGGTGACGGTGAGCGCCATGCGCGCGCCGCGCCGCGCGTCGCTGCGGTGGTGCCAGTAGCCGATGAGCAGGAAGGAGAACAGGCTGGTGAGTTCCCAGAACAGCACCAGCTGCACCAGGTTGCCCGACAGCACCACGCCCATCATCGAGCCCATGAA
>NZ_CAXFDV010000073.1:0-3442 GCF_964001545.1 uncultured Aquincola sp. | reverse complement strand
GCGCTGGACAGCGCGGGGCGCGAGTCCGAGATCCACCAGCAGGTCTGGATGATCGACGGCCAGATGGAGGTGACGGTGGCCGGCAGCCTGTGGCGCCTGGCCACCGGCGACTGCCTGGCCATGCGACTGGACGCACCCATCACGTACCACAACCCCGGCCGCAAGCCGGCCCGCTACCTGGTGGCGCTGGCCACCCTGCCCAGCTTTCCCAGCCGGAGGACCTGATGGACTCACCCCCGCTCACGCTGCGCCGCATCGGCGCCCAGGAGGCGGCCGACCCCGCCGCAGCGCAGCGCCTGGCCGGGCAGCTGGCCGACGTGCTGATCGACTGCGTGGCCGGCGGCGCCTCGGTCAGCTTCATGCAGCCGCTGCCGCGCGAACGGGCGCTGGCCTTCTGGCAGCAGGTGCTGGCGGCCACCGCCCTCAGCCACCGGGTGTTGATGGTGGCCGAGCAGCAGGGCCGTGTGGTGGGCACCGTGCAGGCCGTGCTCGACCTGCCCGACAACCAGCCCCACCGCGCCGACGTGGCCAAGATGCTGGTGCACCGCAGCGCGCGCCGGCAGGGCCTGGCCGTGCGGCTGCTGGCCGCGCTGGAGGCGCAGGCGCTGGCCGAAGGCCGGCCCGTGCTGGTGCTGGACACCGTGACCGGCGGCGACGCCGAGCGCCTGTACCAGCGCGCCGGCTGGCAGCGGGTGGGCGAGGTGCCGCTGTATGCGCTGATGCCCGACGGCCGGCCCTGCGGCACCACCTTCTACTTCAAGCACCTGGCCACGCCCAGCTTCGCGGCAAGCGCCGCCGCGTCGCAGGGCGCATGCACCTTCACGTCGTTGTCGAAGTAGCAGTACACGTCTCGGCGGGCTCGCCGCGGTGCCGCCCGCGGTGAGGCGGTGCGGGCATCGGTCACCTGGGTGCCGTGGCGCCAGGCGTCGATGCGGCGGGCCCAGTCGCTCAGCGCCGCGTCGTCGTAGCCGCTGGCGTACAGCTCCTTGTCGCCATGCAGGCGCAGGTACACGAAGTCGGCGGTCAGGTCTTCCAGCAGCGGCCAGCGCCGGGCGGTGTCGGCCACCACCAGCGCGATGCGGTGGCGGCGCAGCAGGGCGATGAAGTCGGGCGAGCAAAAGCTCTCATGGCGGATTTCCACCGCATGGCGCAGCCGGCGGCGTGGGCCTTCGGGCAGCAGCGTGCGGCCGGCCATGCGGCTGTCGTGCTCGCGGGCCAGCGCGGCCGCGGCCTGCGTGTTGCGCGGCAGCAGCTGGAAGAAGGCGTCGAAGCGTTCGGGCTCGAAGGCCATCTGCGGCGGAAACTGCCACAGCATCGGCCCCAGCTTGGGCCCGAGCGCAAACACGCCCGAAGCCAGGAAGTTGGCCAGCGGCACCCGCACGTCCTTCAGCCGCAACATGTGCGTCAGGTAGCGCGGTCCCTTGACCGCGAACACGAAGTCGTCGGGCGTTTCGTCGTGCCAGCGCTGGTAGCTTTCAGGCCGCTGCAGCGAGTAGAACGAGCCGTTCAGCTCGATCGTCGCCAGCTGGCGCGCGGCAAAGGCCAGCTCGCTGCGCTGAGGCAGCTTGGGCGGGTAGAAGCGGCCGCGCCACGGTGCGTAGCGCCAGCCGGAGATGCCGATGCGGGTGTCACCCGCGGTGGGCGTGTGGGCCATGCCGGCGCTGCGGCAAGCCAGGTGCCGGGGCGGCGTTGCACCGCCCCGAGTGCGCGCGATCAGGCGCGGCGGCGGCGGGCGATGGCGCCCACGGCGGCCAGGCCGGCCAGGGCCATGGCCCAGGTCGAGGGCTCGGGCACGGCGGCCACGGCCGACAGGTCGCCCGAGTACCGGGTGCCGCCCACGGCCGAAGTGCCGGCCAGCAGCAGGTGGTAGGTGGTGCCGGCCGACAGCAGCGCATTGTTCAGCGTCCATTGCTCGGCGCCGGTGGCGTCGAAGGCGGTCTGGGTGAAGCTGTACAGCGTCTGGCTGCCGTTGGTGATGGTGATGCTGCTGAAGTCGATGTTCTTGTTGCCGTTGATGCTGGTCGTCAGGCTGGAGCTGACGCTGGACTGGGCGAACGGCACTTCGAACAGGAACTCGTCCAGGAAGCTGCCCTTGGCCGGCTTGCCGGTGATGGCGGCGGTGTTGTCGTTGTCGAACACCAGCGAGCTGGGCGCCGCGAAGCTGGCGGCCGCGGCCAGGGCCAGGGCGGTGGCGATGAAGGCTTTTTGCATGATGAGGGCCCGCAGGGGCGTTGGTGAAAGGTCGGGGAAAAGGGGGTGGATGCCGGCGGCGGCGCCGATCAGGCGCGGCGGCGCCAGCCCACCAGGCCGGCGGCGCCCAGGGCCGCCAGCACCAGCGCGACGGAGCCGGGTTCGGGCACCGAGGCGGCAGGCATCACCGACAGCTCGCCGGCGTACAGCGCGCCGGTGGCGGCGGAGCTGCCTTCCAGGAACAGGTGGTAGCTGATGCCCGACAGCAGCGGCGCATCGGTCAGCGCCCATTGCTCCGAGCCGGTGGCGTCGGTGGACGTCTGCAGGAAGCTGAAGAGCGTGCTGTTGCCGTCGGTGATGTAGACGCGGCTGAAGTCGATGTCCCGGTCGCCCACGATGCTGGTGGTGACGCTGGCGCTGAGCGCCGACTGCGTGTAGGGCACGGTGAACACGTACTCGTCGGTGAAGCTGCCGGGCCGGGGCTTGCTCCAGAAGGCGGCGGTGTCGTCCGCATCGAAGGCGATGGACACCGGCGAAGCCACGGCCAGGGTGCTGGCCAGGCTGGCGGACAGGGCGGCGGCGACGACGAGCAAGGACTTCTTCATGACGGTACTTCCGGGCCCCCCAGACCCGGACATCGGGCTTTGCGGAAGGCGAGGCGCGATTCTGGAAAGGCCTCCCTCGCAGGTGGGCCCCCTGAAGAGGGTGTCGGCGCACGGTTCGCCGCCGGCGCGTGAAGCCCGTCACGCCGCGGGCGGCTGGCAGGTGGGGGTCAGGGGCAGGGAATCGGCATCGGCGCCACAGGCGCCGGCCCGGGCGGGCTCAGCCGGGCGGCATCGGCTGGGCCTGCAGCACCAGGCGCAGCAGCACGAATTCGGCCGGCCGCAGCGGCGCAAAGCCCAGGTGCAGGCGCACCAGGCCAAGGGCCTGGTCGGTGGTGGAGGTGGTGGCTGCGTCGCAGTGCACGAACCAGGCTTCCTGCGGTCGGCGCCCCTGGAAGGCGCCTTGTGCGTACAGGCCGTGCAGGAAGGCGCCCGCCTGCTCGCGCAGCCGGGCCCACAGCGGCTCGGCATCGGGCTCGAAAGCCACCCAGGCCAGGCCACGCACCAGGCTGTCTTCGATGTGCAGCGCCAGCCGGCGCACCGGCACGTATTTGAAGTCCGATCCCAGGCCGTCGATGCCGGCCCGGGTGCGGGCACCCCATACCACCGTGCCCTTGCCGGGCAGCATGCGCACGGTGTTGATGGCCTGC
>NZ_CAXFDV010000072.1:0-2760 GCF_964001545.1 uncultured Aquincola sp. | reverse complement strand
TGCTCGGCGTCGATCGGCTTGCTCAGCTTGTGGTCGAAGGCCTGGGCATCGGCCGGGTAGGCCGAGCTGAGGCCGGTGATGCCGATGATCACCCGGCGCATCGCATGTTCATTGACCCGCAGATGCTGCGCCACGGCCACGCCGTGCACCACCGGCAGGTGCAGGTCCAGCAGCACGATGTGGGGGTCGAACTGCGCCGCCACCGCCAACCCCTCGGCCCCGTTGGGCGCGGTGCGCACCTCGTAGCCTTCCATCTGCAGCAGCGCCTCCAGGGCCTGCGCGCCGTCCAGGTCGTCTTCCACGATCAGGATGCGGGCGCGGGGTGCTTGTTCTTGGGATACGACGGGCAAGGACATGAAGACGAACGACTCAGGAAGATCGGCAGGGTGGTGAGACCGGGCAACCCCGGTGCCTGCCGATGTGAAGACCGCGTAAAGCGGGGGGTATGGGCCCTGGGTAAGCTGGGCGCATGCAACAAGGGCTGCTGTTCGATCTACCCGAGCCCCCGCCGCCCAGGCTGCCGCCGGGCATGGTCGTGGCGCGGGATTTTCTCAGCGCCCAGGAAGAAGCCGGACTGATCACCCTGCTGCGGCAACTGCCGCTGGCGCCGGCCCGCTACAAGGGGTATACGGCGCGCCGGCAGGTGGTGAGCTACGGTGGCAGCTTCGACTACGACAGCAACGAGTTATTGCCCGCCGCACCGCTGCCCGAGCCGCTGCACCCGCTGCGCGACCGCATGGCCGCCTGGGCCGGCCTGCCGCCCCACGCGCTGGTGCATGCGCTGGTGGCCGAATACCCGCCCGGCACGCCGCTGGGCTGGCACCGCGACGTGCCCGACTTCGAGGACATCATCGGCCTGTCGCTGGGCGGCCCGGCGGTGCTGCGCTTTCGGCCCTACCCACCGGTGGCGCTGACCCGGGCAGACGTGATCCCGGTGACGGCCGAGCCCCGCGCCATCTACCTGCTGCGCGGCCCCGCCCGCTGGGACTGGCAGCACAGCGTGTCGCCGGTCAAAGCACTGCGCTGGTCGGTCACGTTTCGGACAGGGCGGGGGCGGGGGCGGGGATGGGGGCGGTAAGGGCGACCGGACGGCGGCGCTCGATCAGCTCGAACAGGCCCATGCCGGCCAGCATGGCCAGCACGAAGACCGCGGCCTTGGCCTGGCCCATGCCCAGTGCCACCAGCGCAGGCCCCGGGCAGAAGCCGGCGATGCCCCAGCCGATGCCAAAGAGCAGTGCACCGCCCAGCAGGCGGCGGTCGATGTGGCGCGCCGCGGGCAGCTTCATCTCCAGGCCCAGCAGTGACACGCGGCGCCGTTGGGCGACCGTGAAAGCGACCAGACCGACCGCAATCGCGCCCAGCATCACCATCCCCAGAGACGGGTCCCACCGACCGGCCAGGTCGAGAAAGCCCAGCACCTTCGCCGGATCGGCCATGCCCGAGAGCAGCAGGCCAACGCCGAAGACCAGGCCGGCCAGCAAGGACGTGAGCACAGGCATGATGACTCCTCAAAGGCCCAGCAGATGCCGGACGACAAACACCGTGGCGAATCCAGCAGCCATGAAGGTGGCGGTGGCCACCAGAGAGCGCGGCGATAGCCGCGACAGGCCACAGACACCATGGCCGCTGGTGCAGCCCGAGCCGTAGCGCGTGCCGACACCGACCAGCAGGCCGGCGAGCACCAGGGCGCCCCAGCTGGCGTCGATCTGTGGTGAAGGCAAACGGGCCATCCACGCATAGGCGGCCGGGGATGCCACAAGGCCGAGCAAGAACGCGATGCGCCAGCCCAGGTCGCCTTCGACGGGCTTGAGCAGCCCGCCCAGGATGCCGCTGATGCCGGCGATGCGGCCATTGAGCAGCACGAACAGCGCGGCCGCCAACCCGATGAGCACACCCCCCGCCAGCGAGGCCCAGGGCGTGAAGGCGTTCCAGTCGATGGTCACGGTTTACTCCTTCGGGCAGTACAGGGTGTAGAGCAGCTCCAGCACCTGCAGCAGCTTCGGGTCTGCCAGGCTGTAGCAGATGCGCTTGCCGTCGCGGCGCGTCGTCACCACGCCTTCGTTGCGCAGCACGCCCAGCTGCTGCGACAGCGTCGGCTGCAGGATGCCCAGGGCGTCCTGCAGCTCGCCGACCGACATCTCCCCCTGCGACAGCTGGCAGAGCAGCAGCAGCCGCTCCTGGTTGGCCAGCACCTTGAGGGCGCTCACGGCCTCGCCCGCGGCCTGGCGCAGCACCTCGGGGTCGATGACGGTGGAACGGGACACGGGCGGGCTCCTTCAACTTGCCTTCATTATATTAGTCAATATAATATTGATCAAGATATTGACGCAGCAAGGAGCCCGCATGTCGGCCAGAACCACGGTCCATCCCTTCTTCGACGACAAGACCTGGACCGTGTCCTACGTCATCGTCGACAACGCCACCCGATGCGCGGCCATCGTGGACCCGGTCCTGGACTTCGACTTCAAGTCGGGGCGTACGAGCACCGTGCAGGCAGACAGGCTGCTGGCGCATGTGCGCGACCAAGGGCTGCAGGTGCAGTGGATCCTGGAAACGCATGCGCATGCCGACCACCTGTCGAGCGCCCGTTACCTGCAGGGCAAGGTCGGCGGCCGCATCGCCATCGGCGAGCGCATCAAGGAAGTCCAGGCCACCTTCAAGAAGCTGTACAACCTGGAGCGCAACTTCCTGCCCGACGGCGCGCAGTTCGACCACCTCTTTCACGATGAGGAGGTCTTCAGGATCGGCGAGGTGCCGGCC
>NZ_CAXFDV010000071.1:0-5849 GCF_964001545.1 uncultured Aquincola sp. | reverse complement strand
TGATCACCTACGGCATCGCGTTGCCGCCCGAACTGCAGGCCTATGTCGACCGGTTGTGGGCCTCACCCGGCGTGGCGGCCTGGGTGGCCGATGCGCTGACCGAGAAGGACTTTCTGGACTTCGAAGAGCCGTATCGGCAGCAGGCGGACTGACCCACGGCGTCGAGGGGCTTCATCCGCCGTCGTGTGGGATGCGCTGGGCGTTGCAAAGATCGTCCAGCGCCAGCAGCAACCGGGTTCGCTCGGTCTTGGCCACCTCGCGCCAGTCCACGCCGGTCAAGGCGCCTTCGAGCGCCCACAGCAAGTTCAAGCTCGGGCGTCCGCCGGCCTGGCGCACGCGCAGGAAGGCGACCACCGCCCCAAGTTTGCGCAGTTCCGCCACCGATCCGATGCCGGCGCTGTGCAGGGCTGCGGCCGACTTCATGCCCAAGCCTTGCAGCGCGGCGAGCTGGTGGATTGCGTTGGTAGGCGCTTCAGAAAAGTCGCTCGAGAAGTCCGGCATGCAGGGCCTCGCGATCAATGTGTCTCATGATTGCAGTGCCCCGAGCGTCGCATGGCTCAGGCTGGGTCGCCAACCCAAGGTTCTCGATGACGGATGCTGCCTGGGCGCTCAGACCTCGCGGCCACCCCTGCGCTTGTCGCACGACGACGCCATCCGTTTGTGGTGCGCCTTGGCGCTCGCTGGGTCGCCCAGGTCGACGCTCAGGCCTGCCGAGCCCAGCCGCTTTACAGCCGCGTGAACACCAGGTCCCACACGCCGTGGCCCAGGTTCAGGCCGCGCTGCTCGAACTTGGTCAGCGGCCGGTAGTCGGGCCGCGGCGCGTAGCCTTCGGCGCTGTTGCGCAGGCCGGGTTCGGCGCCCAGCACCTCCAGCATCTGCACCGCATAGTCCTGCCAGTCGGTGGCGCAATGCAGGTAGCCGCCGGGGGCGATGTGCTGGATGAGCTTGGCCACGAAGGCCGGCTGCAGCAGCCGGCGCTTGTGGTGCTTCTTCTTGTGCCACGGGTCGGGGAAGAAGATGTGCACCCCGGCCAGTGAAGCCGGCGGGATCATGTCGCGCAGCACTTCCACCGCGTCGTGCTGGATCAGCCGCAGGTTGGTCAGGTTGTCTTCGCCGATGCGCTTGAGCAGCGCGCCCACGCCGGGCTCATGCACTTCCACGCCGATGAAGTCGGTGTCCGGCCGCGCAGCGGCGATCTGCGCCGTGGCGCCGCCCATGCCGAAGCCGATTTCCAGCACCACCGGCGCGCTGCGGCCGAAGGCGGCCGCGTAGTCCAGCGGCGCGGCCTGGTAGGGCAGCAAGAACTGGGGCCCCAGCTCGGCCAGGGCGCGCTGCTGGCCGGTGCCCATGCGCCCGGCGCGCAGCACGAAGCTGCGGATCGGTCGGCGGTGGATGGGTTCGTCGGTCATGGCGTCGGGCAGGCAGGTGCGAAGGGGCGGCATTGTCACCGAGCCGGCCGCGGCCTGGCCGCCCGGTGCGGCTTGACGCGCATCAAGCCGGCGGCCGCGCGCCTGCCCGCAGAATGGCCCGCACCCCGACCACCCGCATGCCACCCGCCCGATGACCGCCGCCTTCGCCCCGCCCCGCAGCCTGCTGGTGGCCACCGACCTGAGCAGCCGCTGCGACCGCGCCATCGACCGGGCCGTGCTGCTGGCGCGTCAATGGCAAGCGCGCCTGGTGGTGGCCACGGTGCTGGAAAAGGCCCGCATGGGCCAGCTGCAGGCGCAGGGTTCACAAGCCCTCAGCGGCGAAGAAGCCGCGCAGTTGCAGGAGCAGGCGCGCCGCCGCATGGACGCCGAGCTGGGCGACGCCGGCGTGCCGTTTGAACTGCATGTGGCGCACGGCCCGGTGGGCTCGGCGCTGCTGCAGGTGGCGGCCGAGCGGGGCTGCGACTGGATCGTCACCGGCACGGCGCGTGCGCATGGCCTGGGCCGGCTGGTGCTGGGCTCCACGGTGGACCTGCTGGTGCGGCGCGCGCCGGTGCCGGTGCTGGTGGTGCGCCAGCGTGGCCGCCGGCCTTACCCGCGGCTGGTGGTGGCCAGCGACTGGTCGGCGCCCGCGCGCCAGGCGCTGGAAGTGGCCGCGGCGGGATGGCCCGAAGCCGCCTTCACCCTGTTCCATGCCTACGGCGCCGCCTACCCGGCCCGCGCCGGTGTCGATCTGGCGCTGGCCCGCGATGCCGGCGGCGAACAGGCCACCCGCACCGCAGCGGCCTTCATCGCCGAAGCACAGCTGCCCGATGCGCTGCGCCGCCGTCTGCAGCTGTGGCTGGCCTCGGGCGACCCCGGCCTGCTGCTGCAGGCCCACGGCTGGCGCCACCCCGATGACCTGCTGGTGCTGGGCACTGCCGGCCGCACCGGCCTGGCCGCGATGCTGCTGGGCAGCGTGGCCGAGCGCCTGCTGGACATGGTGGAGAACGACGTGCTGCTGGTGCGGCCGGTGTGAAGCTCAGCTTCACGGTGAACGAAGCGCGCAGCGACTGGCGGCCCGGCGGTTGCGAGGGGAAGATGCCCCCATCGCAACCCCTTGGAGATTTCCACCATGAAGATCGCATTGATCGGCGGCACCGGCTTCGTCGGCAGCGCCGTGCTGGAAGAAGCGCTGCGCCGCGGCCATGCCGTGACCGCGCTGGCCCGCAACACCGGCAAGTACGCCGCCCGTGACGGCCTGACCGTGGCGCAGGCCGACGCGCAGGACGCGCAGCAGGTGGCCCGCGCCGTGGCCGGGCACGACGCTGTGATCGATGCCTACAACCCCGGCTGGGGCGAGGCGCAGATCCACGACTTGTTCCTGAAGGGCACCGACGCCATCCTGGACGGCGTGCAGGCCTCAGGCGTCAAGCGCGTGCTGGTGGTGGGCGGCGCCGGCAGCCTGTACGTGGCGCCGGGCGTGCAGCTGGTGGACACGCCGGAGTTTCCGGCCGAGTGGAAGCAGGGCGCGCTGGCCGCGCGCGAGGCGCTCAACCGCATCCGTGGTCGCCAGCAGCTGGACTGGACCTTCCTGTCGCCGCCAGTGTTTTTGAACCCTGGCGAGCGCAGCGGCGCCTACCGCACCGGCGGCGACGAGGTGCCGATGGTGGACGGCAAGCCCGCCAGCATCACCGTCGCCGACCTGGCGGTGGCCATCGTCGACGAGATCGAATCGCCGAAGCACGTGCAGAAGCGCTTCGTGGCCTATAGCTGAAGTCGGCCCCCAAGCTCGCTGCGCTCGCGCCCCCCCAAGGCCCTTCTGAAAGGGCCCTTCGGACCCTTGGGGAGCACCCGTCCTTGGGGCGGCCCGGCGGACGGGCGTTGCCTCAGCTGGTGCCGGCTCTTGAGCCGAAGCGGCGCCGCCAGGCCAGCAGCCCGGCGCCGCCCAGCATCAGTGCCCAGGTGGCCGGCTCGGGCACGGCGGCCACCTGGAAGTCGCTGATCACCAGGCCCTGGCCGCTGCCGTAGCGCACCAGGAAGCTGCCCGCGCCGTCGGCCGTCAGCAGCCGCGCGCCATCGGCGACGTTGGCAAACTGACCGAACAGCCCGCCGCCGGCCTGGATCAGATCGAACTGCTGGCCTGCGCCGGCCTGGAAGCCGTCGATGAAGCTCAGCCGCAGCACGGTGTCGCCCCCCAGGTCGACACTGCCGCCCACGTTCAGCGCGTCGTAGCCGCTGCCGCGCAGCAGCCCGCCCAGCTCCAGGTTCAGCAGCGCACCGCCGCTGAAGCTCAGGTTCTGCCGCACGCTGAACAGGCCCGCGCTTTCGCCCGGCGCCAGCTCGGCACCTTGCACGGCCAGCCGTTCCACCGTGCCATGGCCGCCCAGCGCCCCGGCTTCCACTTCGGTCAGGCCGGTGTAGGCCTGCGCGCCGTTGAGCACCAGCGTGCCGGCGCCGGTTTTCAGCAGGCCCAGGCCCGCGGCCAGTTCGCCGATGCTGCCGGCCACCACCACGGTGTGCCCGTTGGTGTCGATGAAGCCGGCGGCGCTGCCCGATTCGCCGTCCAGCAGCACGGTGCGCGTGGCCGCCAGCGTCAGCGAGTCCCAGGCCCGCAGCCCGCCCTGGGCGCTGCGGGTGGTTTCGCCGTCGTAGAAGCTCTTGCCCAGGAGGAGCCGGTTGCCCGCCGCGCCCAGCGATCCATCGGCCGTGATGCCCAGCACCGCGGTGCCGAAGCCCTGCGGGTCGCCCAACTGCAGGTCGCCGGTGAAGCTGTTGGTGCGGCTGGCCAGGCGCACGTCGAACTTGCCGCCGCTGTCACCCGGCCGGCTGCCGCCCTGAAAGCGCAGGGCCAGCGGGCCGGTCAGCGTGCGCTCGATGACGAGGGACTGACCATCGGCCGCAAAGCCCGCGCCGCCGGCGCCGATCTGCAGATTCGTGGCGTTGCCGATGACCAGCGGCGCGCTCAGCCGGCCGCTGGCGGCCAGCGTGCCGTTGTCCAGCCGGATCAGGTTGCCGGCGGCGCCCAGCGCGTCGACATGGCCCAGCGTCAGCCGGCTGCCCTGGGTGACTTCCACGCTGCCGGTGAAGCCGTTGGCCGCATTGAGCGTGACGGCCGCTGGCGAGAAGCCGGCGCGGCCCACCACCAGGCTGCCCTGGCCGCTGAGCGTGCCGTCCAGCGTGCCGAACAGCGGCCGCAGCGTGCCGCCGTTGCCCAGGTCCACCGTGCTGCCGGCGGCGGTGTCCAGCGAGGTCACCGTCAGGCGGTGGCCGAGCAGCGCGAGCTGGGCGCCGCTGTCCACACGCACCAGGCTGCGCGTGCCCAGGGCTTCGTCGGTGCCCAGCGCCAGCGTGCCTTGCAGCACCCGCACCGGGTTGTCGCCGCCGGTGTGGGTGTTGGTGGTGTTCAGCGTCCAGGTGCCGGCGCCGGCCTTGGTCATGTCCAGGCCGTCGATCGCTTGGTTGAACACCACGTCGAAGCCGTTGGTGTCCACCGTCATGCGGCGGAAGCGGGTGCTGCGGCTGGCCGCGATGTCGAGGTGGCCGCTGGCCACCAGGGTGCCCGGCAGCACGGCCAGGGCGTTGTTGCCCGCGGTGCGGCCGATGTTGAGCACGCCGCCGGCCGCGCCCAGGCGGGCGTCGCTGTCGATGACCAGCACCGCCGCCTCGCCGGCCGCGGTGCCGGCCAGTGCCACGCCGCCGGTGTGGCTGGCGCTGCCGGTGAGGATGTAGCGCGCCGCGCCGCCGAGGTTGAGCCGGCCATCGCCGCTGATGGCGCCCGACAGCCGGTGTTCGCCGCTGCCGCTGATGGTGGCGGCCGTGCCGCTGAGCACCAGCGGCCGGGCGAGTTCGTAGCCGTCGGGCAGCGCCAGCGCGCCGCCCAGCGTGATGCGCTGGCCGGCCTGGCCCAGGTTGCCGTCGTTCAAGAAGCGCACGGTGGTGAGGTTGGGCACACCAGCCGCATTCAACGTGCCGTCGTTGAAGATGCCCAGCCCACCCGCGAAGCTGTTGTCGCCGGTGAGCGTGATCAGGCTGCCGGTGAGGTGGAAGCCGCCGTTGCCGCTGATGCGGCTGCTGATGGTGTTGCTGCCGCCGCCGATCACCAGGCTGCCGTTGCCGCCGGTGGTGACGATGTCGCGCGCCAGGCCGAAGCCGTCGCTCAGCACCAGCCGGCCGCCGCCTTCGAAGCGCAGCACCGGGCTGGCGCTGCCCAGGTAGCTTTCGCGGCCCAGCTGCAGCGTGCCCGCGCCGCTGAGCTTGATCTGCCCGCTGAAGCTGAGCGGCACCGTGGTGCCCAACGCCAGCGTGCCGCTGCGCACGTCCAGGTCGCGCTGGCCGCTCAGGCTGCCGGTGAGGGTCAGGCGGCCCAGCGGGTTGTCGAAGTTCACCAGCACCCGCCCGTCGCCCGACAGGCTGGCCACGGTGGCGCTGCCGCCCGCGCCG
>NZ_CAXFDV010000070.1:0-2017 GCF_964001545.1 uncultured Aquincola sp. | reverse complement strand
GGGTGCTGCGGGTTCTCGAACACGGCGCGGCGCGGGCCGATCTCGACGATCTGGCCCAGGTACATCACCGCCACGCGGTGGCTGATGCGCTCGACCACCGCCATGTCGTGCGAGATGAAGAGGTAGGCCATGCCGAACTCCTGCTGCAGGTCGAGCAGCAGGTTGATGATCTGCGCGCGGATGGACACGTCCAGCGCCGACACCGCTTCGTCGGCGATCACCACCTTGGGGTTGAGCGCCAGCGCGCGGGCAATCGCGATGCGCTGGCGCTGCCCGCCCGAAAACTCATGCGGGTAGCGGTGCGCCGCCTCGGCGGGCAGGCCGACCTTTTCCAGCAGCCAGCGCACGCGCTCTTCGGCCTTGTCCGCACTCATCAGCTGGTGGATGAGCAGCGGCTCCATCACCGAATAGCCCACCGTCAAGCGCGGGTCGAGCGAGGCATACGGGTCCTGGAACACGAACTGGATGTCGCGCCGCAACGCCTGCAGCGCAGCGCCTTCCAGCGGCGCGATGTCGCGGCCGGCCACTTCCACCCGGCCGCCCTGGTGGGCGATCAGCCGTGCCAGCGAACGGCCGGTGGTGCTTTTGCCGCAGCCCGACTCACCCACCAGCGCCAGCGTTTCGCCGGGCTGCAGCTCGAAGCTGATCTGCTCGACCGCATGCACCTGACGCTTGACGCGGCCGAACACGCCGCTGCGCAGCGGAAAGCGCGTGACCAGCTTGTCCACCTTGAGTACCGGCGGCAGGTCGTGGCGCACGCTGTCGGGCATCAAAATCTGCTCGGCCGCGCCGGGCGTGGCCATGCCGGCCGGCAGCTCGCCCGGCATCAAGAAGCGCGCGGGCAGGTCCTGCCCCTGCATCGCGCCCAGCTGCGGCACCGCGGCCAGCAGCGCCCGGGTGTAGGGCTGGGTGGGCGCGGCGAACAGCGAGCGGCAATCGCCCTCCTCGATCTTGTCGCCGCGCTTCATCACCAGCACGCGGTCGGCGATCTCGGCCACCACGCCCATGTCGTGGGTGATGAAGATCACGCCCATCGCCAGCTCCTGCTGCAGCTGGCGGATCAGCGCCAGGATCTGCGCCTGGATGGTGACGTCGAGCGCGGTGGTGGGCTCGTCGGCGATCAGCAGCGTGGGCCGGCAGGCCAGCGCCATCGCGATCATCACCCGCTGGCGCATGCCGCCCGACAACTGGTGCGGGTGGCGGCCCAGCACCTCGCGCGCTTCTGGAATGCGCACCAGGTCGAAGAGGCGCAGCGCCTCGGCCATGGCCTCGGCCTGCGTGCGGCCCTGGTGCAGCACGATGCTCTCGGCCACCTGCTGGCCGACGGTGAACACCGGGTTCAGGCTGGTCATCGGCTCCTGGAACACCATCGCGATGTCGGCGCCGCGCAGCGCGCGCATCTGCGCGCCGCTGGCCTGCGCCAGGTCGATGCGTTCGCCATCGCGGCGGGTCAGCCACATCTGGCCGCTGTCGATGCGGCCGCCGCCATGCTCCACCAGCCGCATCAGCGCCAGTGAAGAGACGGACTTGCCCGAGCCCGACTCGCCCACGATGGCCAGCGTCTCGCCGGCATCCACATGAAAGCCCAGCGAGCGCACGGCTTGGAAGCGGCCCTGTTCGGTCTTGAAGCTGACGCTGAGGTCTTGCACCTCCAGCACCCGGCGCAGGGCCGGCGGAACAGCCGGCTTGTTCACGCGTCCACCTCGTCAGCATAGATGGCCACCTGCACCGGCTGGCCCACCCGCGCCCAGCCCCGGTACATGCCTTCGGTGTTGAAGGGCAGCACCACGCCGCCCTGCGCATCGACCGCGATCAGGCCGCCGCGGCCGCCCAGCGGCGGCAGCTTGTCCATCACCACGCGGCGCGCGGCCTCGGCCAGCGGCAGGCCGGCGTACTCCATCAGCGCCGACAGGTCGTGCGCCGCCAGGCCGCGCATGAAGGCTTCGCCCGCGCCGGTGCAGGACACGGCCACGGTGCGGTCGTTGGCATAGCAGCCGGCGCCGATCAGCGGCGAATC
>NZ_CAXFDV010000069.1:0-10647 GCF_964001545.1 uncultured Aquincola sp. | reverse complement strand
CCGGTGCGCTGCGGCAGGCCGGCATCGACCATCGACACGCAATGCAGCGCCGGCCCGGTGTCGGTGTCGATGAAGGTCCACAGCCCGGCGCGCGAGCAACCCACCCAGCGCGTCAGCAGCTTGGCCACCGCTTCCAGGTAGCCGCGGGCGTCGATCTCGCCGTCGGTGAGTTGCAGCGACAAGGTGTGCAGCAGCGTGCGGTCGATCAGCATGGGGTGTCTTTCTTGCGCGCCGCGCGGTCCAGCGCGCGGCCGAAGTCGCACCAGGGCCGCACCTGGCAGGCTTCGCACAGCGGCCTGCCGGCTTGGCAAACATAGCGCCCGTGCAGGATGAGCCAGTGGTGCGCATCGGGGAGGTAGGCCGGCGGCACCCGGGCCAGCAGCTTCAGCTCGACCGCCAGCGGCGTCTTGCCGGGCGCCAGGCCGGTGCGGTTACTGACGCGGAAGATGTGCGTGTCCACCGCCATCGTCGGCTCGCCGAACACCACGTTCAGCACCACGTTGGCGGTCTTGCGGCCCACGCCGGGCAGGGCTTCCAGCGCCTCGCGGCTGCGCGGCACCTGGCCGCCGTGCTGCTCCACCAGGATGCGGCAGGTCTCCAGCAGGTTCTTGGCCTTGGTGCGGAACAGGCCGATGGTGCGGATGTGCTCGGTCACCTGTTCCAGCCCCAGGTCCAGCATCTTCTGGGGCGTGTTGGCGCGCGGAAACAGCCGCCGGGTGGCCTTGTTCACACCCGCGTCGGTGGCCTGGGCCGACAGCAGCACCGCGGCCAGCAGCTCGAAGGGGTTGGTGTATTCCAGCTCCGTCTCGGGCTGCGGATTGGCGGCCTTGAGCGTCGCGAAGAAGGGTTCGATGTCGGCGGTTTTCATGGCGTGCCCGGGCCCTGGCGTTGACGGTCGCGGGCACGGGCCAGCGCCGCCTCGATCACCGCGCGCTTGCGGTCCAGCGCGGCAGGGTCGGTGAGCTGGCTGGCCGCCGGCAGGTCGGCCAGCTTGGCCTGGGCCTTGGCGGCCAGCCGGGCTTCGTTCTCACGTGCGGCGCGGGCGGTGCGCAGCTGGTGGAAGGCATAGCGCTCGCGTGCTTCGTCGGCCTGCGCCGCGCTCCAGGCGGCCCAGCCGGTGCGTTCGCCGCTGACGTTGACCAGGCTGATGCAGTCCACCGGGCAGGCCGGCACGCACAGCTCGCAGCCGGTGCATTGTTCGGCCACCACGGTGTGCATCTGCTTGGGTGCGCCCACGATGCAGTCCACCGGGCAGGCGGTGATGCACAGCGTGCAGCCGATGCACCAGGCTTCGTCTATCACCGCCTGCAGCAGCGGCCCTTCGGTACCGCAGCCGGCATCCAGCGGCAGCGCCGGCTGGCCGGTGAGGGCGGCCAGGCGGGCCACGCCGGCCTGTCCGCCCGGCGGGCAGCGGTTGATGGCGGCTTGGCCACCGGCGATGGCTTCGGCATAACGCCGGCAGTCGGGGTAGCCGCAGCGGGTGCACTGGGTCTGCGGCAGCAGGGCGTCGATGGCTTCGACGCTGGCCCCGGCCTGTTGGGCCGGGGCGGGGGAAGGGACGGTGGGGAACGGCAGGCTCACCGCCGGATTATCGGCCGGCGCCGGGCGGCTTCAGGCCGCGCGCCGCGTGCGCGCCGGGGCCTTGCGGGCCGGCCGTGCAGGCCCGTCCGAAGGCGTGTTGTCCAGCGCCAGCTGTGCCTGGGCCGGCGCCGCCGAGAAGCGGCGGATGAAGTCGCGCACCTCGGGGTAGGCCTTCTCGCGCCAGCGGCGGCCCGAGAAGATGCCGTAGTGGCCGGCGCCGATCACGTCGTAATGGAACTGGCGCGACTTGTCGATGCCGGTGCACAGGTCGTGCGCGGCGCGGGTCTGGCCGGCGCCGGAGATGTCGTCCAGCTCGCCTTCGATGGTCAGCAGCGCCGGTCCGGTGATGTCCTGCGGCCGCACCAGCTGGCCCTTGACGTGCCAGGTGCCGTTGACCAGCGCGAAGTCCTGGAACACGGTCTTGATGGTGTCCAGGTAGTACTCGGCAGGCAGGTCCAGCACCGCGTTGTATTCGTCGTAGAAGCTGCGGTGCGTCTCGGCGCTTTCATCGTCGCCACGCACCAGATCCAGGAAGAAGTCGTAGTGCGAGCTGAGGTGGCGGTCCGGGTTCATCGCCACGAAGCCGGTGTGCTGCAGGAAGCCCGGGTACACCAGCCGGCCGGCGCCGGGGTAGTTCACCGGCACGCGGTGGATCACGTTGTTCTCGAACCACTCGAAGCTCTTGTTCATCGCCAGGTTGTTCACCGCGGTGGGCGAACGGCGGGCGTCGATGGGGCCGCCCATCATCGTCATCGTGCGCGGCACGGTGCGGCCCAGCGTGGACTGCAGGGCCACCGCGGCCAGCACCGGCACCGTGGGCTGGCAGACGGAGATCACGTTGACCTCGGGGCCGATCAGCTCGATGAACTCCTGCACGTAGGCCACGTAGTCGTCGAGGTGGAAGGGGCCCACGTCGGCCGGCACCATGCGCGCGTCGGTCCAGTCGGTGATGTAGACCTTGTGGTCCTGCAGCAGGCTGCGCACGGTGTCGCGCAGCAGCGTGGCATGGTGGCCCGACAGCGGCGCCACCACCAGCACGGTGGGCTGCTGCTTCATGGCGTCGAGCACCGGGCCGTTGTCGGTGAAGCGCTTGAAGCGCAGCAGCCGGCAGAAGGGCTTGGTGGCCGCCACCTGTTCCTGGATGGCCACTTCGGTGCCGCCCACGTTCACCGTGGTGATGTTGAAGGGCGGCTTCTCGTATTCCTTGGACAGCCGGTGCAGCAGCTCGAAACCGGCCGAGATGCGGTGCGCCAGCGGCGTGTGGGTGAAGGGCGACAGCGGATGGTCGTACAGCTTGGACGTGGCACTGGCGAATTCGGAGAACGGCGCCAGCAGCGCACGTTGCGATTCATAAAGCTGGTAGAGCATCGGATGCACCTCGGGAAAGGGCCTTGATTGTCACCGACCTGCGGCAAGCCGCGGGCCCAAGAAAAAGGCCCGGCAAGCCGGGCCTTTCTGAACGAGGCGGGTTGCCGTCAGGCCACTGCCGCCATCGCCGCCGCCACCGCGTCGATGTTGTGGCTGTTGAGCGCGGCCACGCAGATGCGGCCCGAATCGACGCCGTACACGCCGAACTCGTTGCGCAGGCGCACCATCTGGTCCTTGTTCAGGCCCGAGTAGCTGAACATGCCTTGCTGGCGGGTGATGTAGCTCAGGTCGCCCTGGAAGCCGGCGGCGGTGAGCTTGTCGACCAGCGCGGTGCGCATCAGCTTGATGCGGGCGCGCATGCCGGCCAGTTCTTCTTCCCACATGCGGCGCAGCTCGGGCGTGGTGAGCACCGTGGCCACCACCTGGGCGCCGTGGGTGGGCGGGTTGCTGTAGTTGGTGCGGATCACGATCTTGAGCTGGCTCAGCACGCGGGCGGCTTCTTCGGCGCTGCTGCACACCACCGACAGCGCGCCCACGCGCTCGCCATAGAGCGAGAAGCTCTTGGAGAACGAGGTGGACACGAAGAAGTCGATGCCGGCGGCCAGGAACTGCTGCACCACGGCGCCGTCTTCGGCGATGCCCTGGCCGAAGCCCTGGTAGGCCATGTCCAGGAAAGGCACCAGACCGCGCGCCTTCACCACATCGATCACCTGCTGCCATTGCGCGGGCGTGATGTCGTAGCCGGTGGGGTTGTGGCAGCAGGCATGCAGCACGACGATGGTGCCGGCAGCGGCCTGGCCCAGTGCAGCCAGCATGGCGTCGAAGGCCACGCCGCGGCGCTCGGCGTCGTAGTACGGGTAGGTGTCGACCGCAAAGCCGGCGTTGGTGAACAGCGCACGGTGGTTTTCCCAGCTGGGGTCGCTGATCAACACCTGGGCGGCGGGGTTCAGGCGCTTCAAGAAGTCGGCGCCGATCTTCAGGCCGCCGGTGCCGCCCACGGCCTGCACCGTGGCCACGCGGCCGCCCTTGACCACCTCGCTGTCGGCACCGAACACCAGGCCTTGCACGGCCTTGTCATAGGCGGCGATGCCGTCGATGGGCAGGTAGCCGCGGGCCTTGGGGGCTTCGACCATCTGCTTTTCGGCCTGGGCGACGCAGGCCAGCAGCGGCAGCTTGCCGTTGTCGTCGTAGTACACGCCTACGCCCAGGTTGACCTTCTTCGGGTTGGGGTCGGCGTTGAACTGTTCCGACAGACCCAGGATCGGATCCCGGGGGGCCATTTCTACTTGGGCGAAGAGCGACATTGTGTTTTCCTGAAAAGGCCCGATGTGTACGGGCTGCGCCTGGCGTGAGCGGCTGCTGTACCCTGCAGGGTTGGCCGTTCGGCGTGTAACGGCGATCGGCATTTTAGGAGATGGCCCATGACCGCAGTGGCGGAAACCGAAGCCTCCACCCCGCCGGCGGGTGAGTTCGTCAGTTATCCGGGTTCCCCGTTCCAGCTTTTCCAGCCTTATCCACCGGCCGGCGACCAGCCCACGGCCATCGAACAGCTGATCGAAGGCGTGAACGACGGCCTGACCTACCAGACGCTGCTGGGCGTGACCGGCTCGGGCAAGACCTTCACCATGGCCAACGTGATCGCGCGGCTGGGCCGTCCGGCGATCGTGTTCGCGCCCAACAAGACGCTGGCCGCGCAGCTGTACTCGGAGTTCCGCGAGTTCTTCCCGAAGAATGCGGTGGAGTACTTCGTCAGCTACTACGACTACTACCAGCCCGAGGCCTATGTGCCCCAGCGCGACCTGTTCATCGAGAAGGACTCGTCGATCAACGAGCACATCGAGCAGATGCGGCTGTCGGCCACCAAGAGCGTGCTGGAGCGGCGCGACGTGGTGATCGTGGCCAGCGTGAGCGCCATCTACGGCATCGGCAAGCCCGAGGACTACACGCAGATGCGCTTCATCGTGCGGGTGGGCGACAAGATCGGCCAGCGCGACGCCATCGCGCAGCTGATCCGCATGCAGTACAAGCGCAACGAGACCGACTTTTCGCGCGGCAGCTTCCGTGTGCGCGGCGACCGCATCGACGTGTTCCCGGCCGAGCACTCCGAGCTGGCCATCCGGCTGGAGCTGTTCGACGACGAGATCGAGTCGCTGTCGCTGTTCGACCCGCTGACCGGGCAGATCCGCCAGAAGATCCCGCGCTTCGTCATCTACCCCAGCAGCCACTACGTGACGCCGCGCGAAAGCGTGCTGCGCGCCATCGAGGGCATCAAGGAAGAGCTGCGCTGGCGGCTCGACGACCTGGTCAAGAACGGCAAGCTGGTGGAAGCGCAGCGGCTGGAGCAGCGCACCCGCTTCGACCTGGAGATGCTGCAGGAGGTGGGCCACTGCAAGGGCATCGAGAACTACACCCGCCACCTCTCGGGCGCCGCGCCGGGCGACCCGCCGCCCACGCTGGTGGACTACATGCCCAAGGACGCGGTGATGTTCTTCGACGAGTCGCATGTGCTGATGGGCCAGCTGGGCGCCATGTACAACGGCGACCGCGCGCGCAAGACCACGCTGGTGGAGTACGGCTTCCGCCTGCCCAGCGCGATGGACAACCGGCCGCTGAAGTTCGAGGAATTTGAGCGCAAGGTGCGGCAGGCGGTGTTCGTCACCGCCACGCCGGCCAACTACGAAAAGGAACACGCCGGCCAGGTGGTGGAACAGGTGGTGCGGCCCACCGGCCTGGTCGACCCCATCGTGGAGGTGCGCCCCGCGCAGCAGCAGGTGGACGACGTGCTGCAGGAAATCCGCGACCGCGTGATCATCGGCGAGCGGGTGCTGATCACCACGCTGACCAAGCGCATGGCCGAGCAGCTGACCGACTACCTGAGCGACAACGGCGTGAAGGTGCGTTACATGCACTCGGACATCGACACAGTGGAGCGGGTGGAGATCCTGCGCGACCTGCGGCTGGGCACCTTCGACGTGCTGGTGGGCATCAACCTGCTGCGAGAGGGCCTGGACATTCCCGAGGTGTCGCTGGTGGCCATCCTGGACGCCGACAAGGAAGGTTTTCTGCGTGCCGAGCGCAGCCTGATCCAGACCATCGGCCGCGCGGCGCGCAACCTCAATGGCCGCGCCATCCTGTACGCCGACAAGATCACCGAATCGATGCGCAGGGCCATCGACGAGACCGAGCGCCGCCGGGCCAAGCAGATCGCGCACAACGAGGCCATGGGCATCGTGCCGCGCGCGCTGAACAAGAAGGTGCGCGAGCTGATCGACGGCGTGGTGAGCGACAAGACCGCCAAGGACGACCTGAAGAACGCACAGGTGGCCGCCGAGGTGGAAGCGATGAGCGAGAAGGACCTGGGCAAGCGCATCAAGTTGCTCGAAAAGCAGATGCTGGAACATGCCCGCAACCTCGAGTTCGAGAAGGCGGCGCGGGTGCGCGACCAGCTGGCGGTGCTGCGCGAGCAGGCCTTTGGCGCGGCGGGCCACGACAGCAACGTGGTGCCTTTGGTGGGCCGGGCATGAAGGCGCTGATGAAGTCGCTGCTGGGCCGCGACAGCCGCGACGATGCGGCGGTGCGCTACCGGGTGTTGATGGTCTGTTTGGGCAACATCTGCCGCTCACCCACCGCCGAAGGCGTGCTGCGCGCCAAGCTGGAGGCCGCCGGCCTGGCCGAGGCGGTGCAGGTGGATTCGGCCGGCACCAGCGGCTACCACATCGGTGAAAAGCCCGACGCACGCGCCACCCGGCATGCCCAGCAGCGCGGTTACGACCTGTCGGCGCTGCGGGCGCGGCAGGTGAGTGCCGACGACTTCCGGCGCTTCGACCTGATCCTGGCGATGGACGACGAGAACCTGCGCGAGCTGCGCCGGGCGCGGCCCGACGACGCCACGGCCGAGCTGTGCCTGCTGCTGGACCATGCCACCGATCCGCAGCGCCCCCGCGGCAGCGGCCGCGTGCCCGACCCTTACTACGGCCCGGCCGGCGGTTTCGACCATGTGCTCGACCTCATCGAGCATGCCTGCGACGGGCTGGTCGCGCACATCCGCCAACAGCTGCAGACGATGCCGCCACGGGCATGACGCGTGCCCCTGGGAACTTCGGCGAGCAATCTCGACCGAAAGACTCAACTTCAGTTATACTTGAGTAACCCACTCGGAATCAGGCGGGGGTTAACCCGGTTGTCATGGCTTTGACAGCGGGTTGGCCCGCCCTCCGGCATTCCGAAGCTAAAGGAGCCCTCCATGCGTCTCACCACCAAAGGCCGTTTTGCCGTCACCGCGATGATCGACCTGGCCTTGCGGTCGAACAACGGCCCGGTGGCGCTGGCCGCCATCAGCCAGCGGCAGCAGATTTCGCTGTCGTACCTGGAACAGCTGTTCGGCAAGCTGCGTCGGCATGAGCTGGTCGAAAGCACCCGCGGCCCCGGCGGCGGCTATTCGCTGGGCCGCAAGTCTGACGAGATCACCGTGGCCGACATCATCGTGGCCGTGGACGAGCCCATCGACGCCACCGGCTGCGCCGGCAAGGAAAACTGCATGGGCGACGACTCGGGCCGCTGCATGACGCACGACCTGTGGGCCAGCCTGAACACCAAGATGATCGAGTTTCTCGACTCCATCACCCTGAAGAAGCTGGTCGAAGACCAGATCGCCAAGGGCGTGTCGATCGAAGAAGCGCCGGTCAAGCGCGCGATCTCGTCGGTGCCGGTGGTCAAGCCCATCAAGGTCACCGCGCCCAACTCGGTGTTCGCCCTCGGCTCCGTGTTTTCCAAGTAATCCTTTCAACGATCCACAGCGGCAGGCTCACCGCGCAAGCGGTGGCCGCCCAGCCCCTCGCCATGGACATGACCCCGCATTTCCCGATCTACATGGACTACGGCGCCACCACGCCGTGCGACCCCCGCGTCGTCGACGCGATGGTGCCCTGGCTGCGTGAGCACTTCGGCAACCCGGCGTCGCGCAGCCATGCCTGGGGCTGGGAAGCGGAAGAAGCCGTCGAGAAGGCCCGCCAGCAGGTGGCCGACCTGGTGGGCGCCGACCCGCGCGAGATCGTCTGGACTTCCGGCGCCACCGAGTCGATCAACCTCGCCCTCAAGGGCGCGGCCCACTTCTACAAGACCCGCGGCAAGCACATCGTCACCATCAAGACCGAGCACAAGGCGGTGCTCGACACGGTGCGTGAGCTGGAGCGCCAGGGCTTTGACGCCACCTACCTGGATGTGGAGCCGGACGGCCTGATCGACCTGGACAAGCTCAAGGCCGCGCTGCGGCCCGACACCATCCTGGTCTCGGTCATGTTCGTGAACAACGAGATCGGCGTGATCCAGGACATCCCGGCCATCGGCAAGCTCTGCCGTGAGAAGGGCATCATCTTCCACGTCGATGCGGCGCAGGCCACCGGCAAGGTCGCGATCAACCTGGCCGAGCTGCCCATCGACCTGATGAGCCTGGCCTCGCACAAGACCTACGGCCCCAAGGGCGTGGGCGCGCTGTACGTGCGCCGCAAGCCGCGCGTGCGCATCGAGGCGCAGATGCACGGTGGCGGCCATGAGCGCGGCATGCGCTCGGGCACGCTGCCCACGCACCAGATCGTCGGCATGGGCGAGGCCTACCGCATCGCCCGCGAAGAGATGGGCGCCGAGAACGAGCGCATCCGCATGCTGCAGCAGCGGCTGATCAATGGCCTGAAGGACATCGAGCAGACCTTCCTGAACGGCCACGCCGAGCAGCGCGTGCCGCACAACGTCAACATCTCGTTCAACTTCGTCGAAGGCGAGTCGCTGATCATGGGCGTCAAGGGCCTGGCCGTGAGCTCCGGCTCGGCCTGCACCTCGGCCAGCCTGGAACCCAGCTACGTGCTGCGCGCCCTGGGCCGCAGCGACGAACTGGCCCACTCCAGCCTGCGCATGACGATCGGCCGCTTCACCACGCAGGAAGAGATCGACTACGCCGTCACCACGCTGAAGGACCGTGTGGCCAAGCTGCGCGAGCTGTCCCCGCTGTGGGAGATGTTCAAGGACGGGGTGGACCTGAGCACCATCCAGTGGTCCGCACACTGAGCAAGAGGAGAACAACATGGCATACAGCGACAAGGTCATCGACCACTACGAGAACCCCCGCAACGTCGGCGGTTTCGACAAGGGTGACGACACCGTGGGCACCGGCATGGTCGGCGCCCCGGCCTGCGGCGACGTGATGAAGCTGCAGATCAAGGTCAACCCCGCCACCGGCCTGATCGAGGACGCCAAGTTCAAGACCTACGGCTGCGGTTCGGCCATCGCTTCCAGCTCGCTGGTCACCGAATGGGTGAAGGGCAAGTCGCTGGACGAGGCGCTGACCATCAAGAACACCCAGATCGCGCAGGAACTGGCGCTGCCGCCGGTGAAGATCCACTGCTCGATCCTGGCCGAAGACGCGATCAAGGCCGCCGTCGAGGACTACCGCAAGAAGGCGCAGTAAGGGCTCGCGATGGCTGTCACGCTGACCGAAGCCGCCGCGCGGCACGTCACCAAGTACCTGAGCCGCCGCGGCAAGGGCGTGGGCGTGCGCCTCGGCGTCAAGACCACCGGCTGCTCGGGCCTAGCCTACAAGCTGGAATACGCCGACGAGCTGGCGCCTGAGGACATCGTGTTCGAGGGCCATGGCGTCAAGGTGCTGATCGACCCCAAGAGCCTGCCCTACCTGGACGGCACCGAACTGGACTTCGTGCGCGAAGGCCTGAACGAAGGCTTCAAGTTCCACAACCCGCGCGAGAAGGATCGCTGCGGTTGTGGCGAGTCGTTCCGCGTCTGACGCTCGATCCGCCGACCGCGCGGCTGTTGACCCGGCCGCGCTTTTTTTTGCCCGCAGTCCTTGCTTGTTGCCAGCGCCGTGACCGACATCGCCATCCGCCCGACCCACCCCGACCACCCGCAGGTGGTGGCCCTGCTGGCCGCGCTGGACGACTACCTGGCCAGCCTTTATGCGCCCGAGGACAACCACATCCTGGACGTGCAGGCGCTGCTGGCGCCCGAGGTGCACTTCCTGGCGGCCTGGCAGGGCGAGACCATCGTCGGCTGCGGCGCGGTGCGGCGCATGCCGGCCGAGCCCGAGACGGATGGCCAGCCCTATGGCGAGATCAAGCGCATGTACGTGGACCCGGCGCTGCGCGGCCAGCGCCTGGCCGAACGCCTGCTGCAGGCGCTGGAAGCGCAGCTGGTGGGTCAGGGCATCGGCCGCGCGCTGCTGGAAACCGGCAGCGACCAGCATGCGGCGGTGCGCCTGTATGAGCGCTGCGGTTATGCCCAGCGCGGCCCCTTCGGCGGCTACCCCGACAACGGCCTGAGCGTGTTCTATGAAAAGCAGGTGAGCGCATGAACCTGGCAGACGACGACTTCACCCTGTTCGGCCTGCCGCAGCGCTATGCGCTGGACCGCGCCGACCTCGACCAGCGCTGGCGCGAGCTGCAGGCCAAGGTGCACCCCGACCGCTTTGCGGCCGAAGGCGGCGCCGCCCAGCGTGTGGCCATGCAATGGTCGGTGCGGGTGAACGAGGCCTACGGCCGGCTCAAGAACCCGCTGCAGCGCGCCGCCTACCTGTGCGAACTGCGCGGCGCACCGATCAACGCCGAGAACAACACCGCGATGCCGGCCGCCTTTTTGATGCAGCAGATGGAATGGCGCGAGGCGCTGGACGACGCTGGCGACGTGCCGGCGGTG
>NZ_CAXFDV010000068.1:0-4268 GCF_964001545.1 uncultured Aquincola sp. | reverse complement strand
GGCAAGATCGGCGAGAACATGTCGATCCGCCGCTTCAAGCGCTACGCCGACGGCGGCCAGCTGGCCAGCTACCTGCACGGCACCCGCATCGGCGTGATCGTCGAGTTCGACGGCGAGGCCGTGGCCGCCAAGGACGTGGCCATGCACGTGGCCGCGATGAAGCCGGCCGCGCTGTCGTCGTCGGAAGTCTCGGCCGAGCTGGTCGAGAAGGAACGCAAGATCGCCGCCGAGAAGGCCGCCGAATCGGGCAAGCCCGCCGAGATCGTCGCCAAGATGGTCGAAGGCTCGGTGCAGAAGTTCCTGAAGGAAGTCTCGCTGCTGGACCAGGTCTTCGTGAAGGCCGCCGACGGCAAGCAGACCGTGGCCGCCTACCTGAAGGGCGCCAGCACCAACGTCAAGGGCTTCACCCTGTACGTGGTGGGCGAAGGCATCGAGAAGAAGCAGGACGACTTCGCGGCCGAAGTGGCCGCGCAGGTTGCGGCGGCCAAGGGCCAGTAACCGACTGCAAAGCAAAGGGGCCGCCAACGCGGCCCCTTAAACTAAGAACAAGTTGAACATCGCTCACGGGGGAGCCGAATGCCGGCGTACAAGCGCATCCTGATCAAACTCTCCGGCGAAGCCCTGATGGGCGACGACCAGTTCGGCATCAACCGCGCCACCATGGTCCGCATGGTGCGCGAGGTGCACGAGGTCACCCAGCTGGGCTGCGAGGTGGCGGTGGTGATCGGCGGCGGCAACATCTTCCGTGGCGTGGCCGGCGGTTCGGTGGGCATGGACCGCGCCACCGCCGACTACATGGGCATGCTGGCCACGGTGATGAACTCGCTGGCCCTGGCCGACACCATGCGCCAGGAAGGCATGACGGCCCGCGTCATGTCCGCCATCGCGATCGACCAGGTGGTCGAGCCGTATGTGCGCCCCAAGGCGCTGCAGTACCTGGAAGAGGGCAAGGTCGTCGTGTTCGCCGCGGGCACCGGCAACCCCTTCTTCACCACCGACACGGCCGCTGCGCTGCGCGGTGCCGAGATCGGCGCCGAGATCGTGCTCAAGGCCACCAAGGTGGACGGCGTGTACACCGCCGACCCCAAGAAGGACCCGACGGCCACGCGCTACACCAGCATCTCGTTCGACGAGGCCATCATCAAGAACCTGCAGGTGATGGACGCGACCGCCTTTGCGCTGTGCCGCGACCAGAAGCTGCCGATCAAGGTGTTCTCCATCTTCAAGAGTGGTGCGCTCAAGCGAGTCGTGCTCGGCGAGGACGAGGGCACCCTGGTGCACGTCTGAGGAACCGACATGACCGTTGCTGACATCAAGAAGACCACCGAAGGCAAGATGGCCAAGTCCGTCGAAGCCTTCAAGACCGAAGTGCAGAAGATCCGCACCGGCCGTGCCCACCCGGGCATCCTGGACCAGGTGCAGGTGGAGTACTACGGCTCGCTGGTGCCCATCAGCCAGGTGGCCAACGTCACCCTGATCGATGCGCGCACGATCAGCGTCCAGCCCTGGGAAAAGGGCATGGGCCCGAAGATCGAGAAGGCCATCCGCGAAAGCGACCTGGGCCTGAACCCGGCTTCGCAGGGCGACCTGATCCGCGTGCCGATGCCGCCGCTGACCGAAGAGCGCCGCAAGGACCTGACCAAGGTGGTGCGCCACGCCAGCGAAGACGCCAAGGTGGCCGTGCGCAACCTGCGCCGCGATGCCAACGACCAGCTCAAGAAGCTGGTCAAGGACAAGGCCATCAGCGAAGACGACGAACGCCGCGCCCAGGACGACGTGCAGAAGCTGACCGACCGTACGATCGCCGAGATCGACCGCCTGACCCAGGCCAAGGAAGCCGAGATCCTGGCGGTCTGAGCGTGAGCGCCACTGTTCCGCGCCACGTCGCCATCGTGATGGATGGCAATGGTCGATGGGCCAAGAAGCGCTTCATGCCGCGCTTCTTCGGCCACAAGCAGGGCGTCGATGCGCTGGTGCGCACGGTGCAGGCCTGCGCCGACCGCGGGGTGGAGTACCTCACCGTCTTCGCCTTTTCCACCGAGAACTGGAAGCGCCCCACCGAAGAGGTGTCGGGCCTGATGGGCCTGGTGCTGGTGGCGGTGTCCAAGTACCTGGCCAAGCTGGCCGGCGAGGGCGTGCGCATCCGCATCGTGGGCGACCGTTCGGCCGTCTCCGACAAGGTGCGCCAGGCCTGGGAACAGGTGGAGTCCACCACCGCGCACAACACCCGCATCACGCTGATCGTGGCCTTCAACTATGGCGGCCGCTGGGACGTGGTGCAGGCGGCGCAGCAGGCCATCCGCGATGGCGTGCCGGCCGATGCGCTGGACGAGGTCAAGCTCGGCCAGTACATGGCCATGGGATTCGCGCCCGACCCCGACCTGTTCATCCGCACCGGCGGCGAAGTGCGCATCAGCAACTTCCTGCTGTGGCAGATCGCCTACTCGGAACTGCACTTCTCCGATTGCCTGTGGCCCGATTTCGGCGAAGCCGAACTCGACGCCGCCATCGCCGCCTATGCCGAGCGAGATCGTCGCTTCGGTGGCGTCAAGCCCACACCGGCTGCATCGCTTGCCGTCGGCCACTGAAGTCTTCGTCGTCCCATGCTCAAGCAGCGCGTGATCACGGCCGTGGTGCTGCTTGCAGTGCTGCTGCCCGCCTTGTTCGCCTCCAACCCGTGGCCCTTCGGCCTGCTCACGCTGGTGATGGTGGCCGCCGCGGGCTGGGAGTGGGGGCGGCTCAACGGCCTGGCCGGCGCTGCGGTGCTGATGGGCGCCGTGGTGGCGGCCCTGTGCGCCGCGGCCTGGTACGCGGGCCTCGTGCTCACGCTGTGGCCGCTGGTGGCCATCGCCTGGATCGTGGGCGCGGCGCTGGCGCTGCGTGCCGGCCCTGGCGGCTGGCCCAAGGCGCCTGCCGCGCTGCGCTGGGTGCTGGGCGTGCTGATGCTGTGCGCCGCCTGGCTGGCGATGACCCAGGGCAAAGCGCTGGGCCTGAACTTCCTGCTGTCGGTGTTGTGCCTGGTGTGGACGGCCGACATCGCCGCCTACTTCGCTGGGCGGGCGTTTGGCCGCCGCAAGCTGGCGCCCACCATCAGCCCCGGCAAGAGCTGGGAAGGTGTGTACGGCGGCATGGCCGGCGTGCTGCTGCTGGCGGTGCTGTGGTCGCTGGCCGATGCGCACTTTGCGCCGGCATCCTTGAGCCTGTACAGCCTGCTACCGGCGCGCCTGGGCTGGCCGCTGGCGGTGCTGGCGCTGCTGGTGCTGGCTGCGATGAGCGTGGCCGGCGACCTGTTTGAATCCCTGGTCAAGCGCGCGGCCGGCGCCAAGGACAGCAGCCAGCTGCTGCCCGGCCACGGCGGCGTGCTCGACCGCATCGACGCGCTGCTGCCGGTGCTGCCCATCGCGCTGGCCCTGGCCACGCTCTGATCCTTTCCCGACCATGAATCCGCGCCAGCGTCTGACCATCCTCGGCTCCACCGGCTCCATCGGCACCAGCACGCTGGACGTCGTCGGCCGCCACCCCGACCGCTTCGAGGTGTTTGCGCTCACCGCCCATGCCAAGGTCGACGAGCTGGCGGCCCAGTGCGCCCGCTGGCGCCCGCGCTACGCGGCCCTGCCCACCGAAGCCCTTGCCACCGCGCTGCGCGACAAGCTGCGGGCCGAAGGCGTGCCCACCGAGGTGCTGGCCGGCCCGCAGGCCTTGTGCGACCTGGCCAGCCACCCCGAGGTGGATGCGGTGATGGCCGCCATCGTCGGTGCCGCCGGCCTGCCGCCGTGCCTGGCCGCGGCGCGCGCCGGCAAGCGGCTGCTGCTGGCCAACAAGGAAGCGCTCGTGGTGGGCGGCGCGCTGTTCATGCGCGCGGTGCAGCAGGGCGGGGCCACGCTGCTGCCGATCGACAGCGAGCACTCGGCCATCTTCCAGTGCCTGCCCGAAGACCGCAGCACCTGGGCCCAGCGCATCGACCACATCGTGCTCACCGCGTCGGGCGGCCCCTTCCGCGACCGCGATCCGGCCACGCTGGCCGACATCACGCCCGACCAGGCCTGCGCCCATCCCAACTGGGTGATGGGCCGCAAGATCTCGGTGGATTCGGCCACGATGATGAACAAGGCGCTGGAGGTGATCGAGGCGCGCTGGCTGTTCGACCTGCAGCCCGAGCAGGTGCGCGTGGTGGTGCACCCGCAAAGCATCATCCATTCGATGGTGGTGTGCCGCGACCACTCGGTGCTGGCGCAGCTGGGCACGCCCGACATGCGGGTGCCGATCGC
>NZ_CAXFDV010000067.1:0-3256 GCF_964001545.1 uncultured Aquincola sp. | reverse complement strand
CTGCAAAGCCCTGAGGTGGCGCAGCAGCTGGCCGCTGAAGGTGCCATCCCGATGCCGGGCACGCCCAAGGCCTTTGGCGACCTGATCGTGCGCGAACTGCCCCGCTGGGCCGAGGTGGTGCGCGCCGGCAAGGTCAAAACCGACTAGTCGCCCAAACCGTGCGGCCGCACTCGCGGCCGACGCCCCATGCCGACCCGCAGCCAGGCCCTCGAAGGCACTGGCCGGGCCGCCGCATGCCCCGATTCAACCCAGAGGAGACAAGCCCGATGAACCGACCCCACACCCCCCGACGCGGCCTGACGGCCCGTTGTGCCGCCGCCTGCGCGCTGGCTGGCCTGCCCTTGCTGGTGGCTGCCCAGGCCGGCAGCAGCGTGACGATCTATGGCCTCTTCGATGCCGCGGTGCGCCGCGCCAGCAACGTGGGCGCCGACGGCGCCTCTCGCGTGAGCATGGACGACGGCATCTTCACCGGCAGCCGGCTGGGCTTTCGCACGCGGGAAGACCTGGGCGGCGGCCTGTCGGCGCTGCTGTCGATGGAGTCGGGCTTCGACCCCAGCACCGGCGCCTCGGCCCAGGCCAGCCCCACGGCCGATTACGGCCAGGTGGCCGCCGCCACCCGCTTCTGGGGCCGTGAGATCTACATCGGCCTGCGCAGCACCGATGGCTGGGGCCTGAGCCTGGGCCGCCAGTACACCCTGGCCCACCAGATGACGGCGCGCTTCCAGCCCGAGGGCAATCCCAACAGCACCGCGCACTCGGTGTTCAGCAGCCACCATGTGGCGCGTCAGGACAACATGGTGAAGCTGGAGGCCAAGCTGGCCGGCGTGGAATTGGCCGCTGCCCGCACGCTGGGCGAGGTGGCCGGCAGCAACGGCAGCGACGCCTGGGCCGTGTCGGCCGGCTACACCGCCGGCCCGCTGAGCCTGGGCGCGTATGTGCAGCGGCTGAACAACCTGGCCGACACCGAGCAGCGCCGCATCGTGGGCGCCGGCGGCAACTGGAAGCTCACCGAAGCCTTCACGCTGTTTGCCGGCGCGATGCGCCGCGACGACGAGGTGAGCCCGCAGACCAACCGGGTGTGGACGCTGGGCGCCAGCACCCGGGTGCTGCCGAACGTGACCTTGAGCGCCGCCTACCTGCAGGACAAGCAGGCCGGCAGCGCGCGGCTGGCCGGCAAGCGCAAGGTGGCCTATGTCACGGCGTCGTATGCCTTCTCCAAGCGCAGCGACGTGTATGCCGTGGTCGACCGCAACGAGGTGGAGGGCGGCTATGCCAAGCCGGCCTTCATGGGCACGCTGGGCAGCCAGAACGGCCTGGTGCTGGGCCTGCGCCACCGGTTCTGAGACCCTTCAAGCATCAGGAGTTGAGATGACAGCATTGTTCAAGCGGCGCCGCGCCGCCCTGGCTACCGCGCTGCTGGCCGCCACGGCCGCCGGCTGGCTGCCTGTGGCGGCGCAGGCGCAGCCGGCCTTTCCCAGCCGGCCCATCACCCTCATCGTGCCGTTTGCGCCCGGCGGCATCGCCGACGTCACCGCCCGTGCAGTGGCCGAGGCCATGGGCCAGACCCTCAAGCAGACCGTGGTGGTGGACAACCGGCCCAGTGCCGGCAGCATCGTGGCCAGCCAGGCCGTGGCCAGCGCCAAGCCCGACGGCCACACGCTGCTGCTGATGAGCAACGGCAACGCCGTGAGCGTGGGCCTTTTCAAGAAGCTGCCCTACGACACGGTGAAAGACCTGCAGCCGATTTCCACGCTGGGCTTTTTCGACCTGGGCATCGTGGTGCCGGCCAGCTCGCCGTTCAAGACGCTGCCCGACCTGCTGCGCCATGCCAAGGCCAACCCGGGTGCGCTCAAGACCGGCACCATCGCCGTGGGCAGCACCCAGCACCTGGCCGCCAAGCTGTTCGAGACGGTGGCCGGCGTGGAGCTGCTGACCGTGCCCTACAAGGCTTCACCCGCGGTGCTGATGGCGCTGCGCAGCGGCGAGATCGACGTGGCGCTGGAGATCGTCGGGCCGATGATGGCCCAGCTCAAGGCCGGCGAGATCCGCGCGTTGGCGACCACCGCCGGCCAGCGCAATGCGGCGCTGCCGGACGTGCCCACGGTGCAGCAGGCAGGGCTGAAGGACTACGACGTGAGCAGCTGGAACGCCATCGCCGCCCCCGCCGGCACGCCGCAGCCGGTGATCGACGCGCTGCAGCGCGCCATCGCCAGCGCGGTGGCTGATGCCGGCGTGCGCACCCGACTGGAAGCCCTGGGCATGCGCCTGCAAGCCAGCACCCCCGCCCAGGCGCGCGAGCTGCTGGCCAGGGACATCCAGCGCTGGGGGGCGGTGATCAAGGCGGCGGGGATACAGCCTGAGTGAACCAGGCCTTCGGCGCCGTCACCGCACTTATAGTGACGCGCAGCCGTCAGGAGTGGGTGTGACCAAAAGTAGTTTTGAGCTGGACCAATATGCCGCCCGCAAGCGCGAGCTGGACGAGGCCATCGAACGGTCGCGCCAGCACACCCGTTCGGCCCAAGAGGCGGCGGGCAAGGTCACGCTCACGAATGCGCAGCAGCTGGAAGTGGCCAAGCGCCTTTTCAGTCGCACGCTGGAACAACAAGGGCTGCGCGACGCGCTGTACTCGCTGCTGCGCAAGACCGACTACCGCTACGCCACCCTGTTCCGCTTCGACGGCACGCTCAACCGGGCGATGGTGCACCTGGATCGCCAGAACCTGGCGGCCGAGTTGCCTCAGGCCTTCCCCATCGCCCAGAGCTATTGCCAGTACGTCAAGGACGCCGCCCGGCCCTTCCTGACGGCGGAGTCAGCGAAGGACGAAGCCACCGTGGGCCATGCCAAGCGCGAGGTGTTCCAGGCCTATTGCGGCATCCCCATCCTGGCGCCCGATGGCACGCTGGCCGGCAGCGTCTGCTACTACGACGACGAACCGCGGCAGCTGGACGGCATGCATGCCGAGCTGCTGCTGTTTGCGGCCACCCGCATCGAAGCATCTGGCTTGTTGAACCCCGGCTGAAGCCCCGGCGGCGCTTCACAGGTCTTCGTGGAAGCTCGAGCTGCCTGCGCGCCAATAGGCCGAGATCCGCGCCGCTTCCTTCGGGTGGCCGCGTTCTGCCAGCAGCAGGTCGCGCACGCGGGCCATCGTGGCGGCTTCGCCGGCGGCCCAGGCAAAGCCTTCGCCCGCGGGCAAGGGCTGGGCTTGCAGGGCCTGCAGCAGCTGCTCGGGCGTGTCCAGCCATTGCAGGTCCAGTGT
>NZ_CAXFDV010000066.1:0-8079 GCF_964001545.1 uncultured Aquincola sp. | reverse complement strand
TCAGGCCATCGGCCTTCAGCTCGGCGGTGTAGCTCTTGGGCACCTGCGTCAGGCTGGCGTAGGCCGATGCATTGGCCACCAGCGGCGCGTCATAGGCCTTGGCGCTGCGCTGGCCGCTGAAGGGGCTGGCGTCGTAGCCCACCATCGCGTCGAGCAGCAGGGCGCAGTCGGCCACTGCGCGGCACAGCGGGCCGGCGGTGTCCTGCGAATGGGCCAGCGGCACGATGCCGTCCTGGCTGACCAGCCGCAGCGTCGGCCGGATGCCGAAGAGGCCCTCCACCGCCGAGGGCACGCGCACCGAACCGCCGGTGTCGGTTCCGATGCCGATCATCGCGAAGCTGGCCGCCACCGCGGTGCCGGTGCCCGAAGAAGAGCCGCCCGGGCTGTTGGCCGGGATGTAGGCATTGGCCACGCGCCCGCCCAGCGCCGAGTTGCCGCCGAAGCCAAAGGCGAACTCGTCGAGGTTGGCCTTGCCGATGACGATGCCGCCCTGGGCCTTGATGTTCTTGACGATGTAGGCGTCGTCGGGCGGCTGGTTGGCCGCCAGCGCCAGCGAGCCGGCGGTGGTGGGCATGTCGCCGGTGTCCACGTTGTCCTTGACGATCACCGGCACGCAGTGCAGCGGGCCGGCCAGGCGACCGCTGCCGAAGTAGCGCTGGTCCAGCGCATCAGCCTCGGCCAGCGCCTGCGGGTTGGCCAGGATCACGCTGCGCAGCGCGGGGCTGTTCGGAAAAGCGGCGCTCGGGTCCTTGTCGTAGGCGGATATCCGTTTCAGGTAACCCTGCACGATGTCGCGGCAGGACACCTGGCCCTTGCTCATCGCGTCGTGGAACTGGGCCACCGTGGCTTCCACCAGCGGAAAGGGCTTGCGGTTGGGGTCGAGGGTGACGCCATCGTCGTCGCCGCCGCAGGCGGCGAGCACGGCCAGCATCAGGCTGCTGCTGCCCAGGGCCAGCCAGCGGCGGCGGCCTGCGAAGAACGTGGAGTCGGGGGTTCGGGTCATCGGGTACTGCTCCTGCCACCCGCGCCGGCGCCTCACCACGAGGAAGACCGTCACACGGGCAGGTGCCGGCAGAACGCAACGATCGTGCCCATGTGAAGCCACGTTGCGCGCACGAATGCGTGCGTAAAGCAACCAATTGGGCGAGCCCGGTGGGCGGTCCGCGGCCAGGGCCCTGGCGCCCCCGCCGCAGGGCGCCTTACGATGCATCTCCAACCGGGATCAGGGACCTCCACTGTGGATGCGACCACGCTGTTGATCACCAACGCGCTGCTGTCTTCGGCAGCCGCCGTGGTGATGGCCGTGGTGCTGTGCACCCGCAAGACCTACCCCGGCTTCGGCTTCTGGACGGGCGGCATCGCCTGCCTGGCGCTGGGCGCGGCGCTGCTGGTGCCCGGCGTGCTGCCCGCCACGTGGGCCACCCGGGTCGGCCGCAATGCGGTGCTGATGGCCGGCCACCTGATGCTGCTGCGCGGCATGCTGCGGTTCCGCGGCTGGCGCGTCGGCCCGGCGCTGGAGGCGACGGTGGCGCTGCTGTTCCTGCTGCCCTTCGGCTACCTGAGCCTGGACGCCGGACAGCTGGCCGCCCGCATCGTCTGCTATTGCCTCTTCTCGGCCGCTATCAACAGCGCCACCGTGGCCGTCACCTTGTGGCGGCGCCCGCCCTACTTCGGCTCCAACGACCGGCTGCTGGCGCTGTGGCTGCTGCTGTTCGTGCTGATCACGCTGGTGCGCGCGGCCCAGGAGCTGGCCGACGTCAGCACCGCCTTCGAAACCCTCAAGAGCTTCGGCAGCGTGTACGCGCTGGCGCAGATCCTGTCGGTGCAGCTGGTGACATTGACGCTGGTGAGCATCAACTCCCAGCGCATCGAGGCAGACCACCGGGCCGGCGCGGCCGACCTGCAGCAGCGCGAACAGCAGCTGCGGCTGATGGGCGACAACCTGCCGGCCGGCTTCCTCTACCGCTACACACTGGCCGATGGCCACCGCCGCTTCGACCATGTCAGCAGCGGCATCCAGCGCACCTTCGGCCTGTCCCCGGCCGACGTGATGCGGGACGCCAGCCCGCTGTTCGCGATGCTGGCGCCCGAGATGCAACCGCGCTACGCCGAGGAAGAGGCCCGCAGCGCCGCCCAGCTGACCGACTTCCACGCCACGCAGCGCTTCAAGCTGCCTGACGGCAGCGTGCGCTGGCTGGACGTGCGATCGCACCCGCAGCGCCGCCCGGACGGCGCCGTCTTCTGGGACGGCGTGGCGCTCGACGTCACCGACACCATGGCTGCGCGAGCCAAGGTCGTGCGGCAGGCTGGCTTCTACCGCTGCCTGTCGCAGTGCAACGCAGCGGTGGCGCGCAGCGACAGCCAGGCCGCGCTGTTCGCTGCGGTGTGCGACGCCATCGTCGAAGCGGCCGGCATGCGCCTGGCCTGGGTCAGCCTGGCCGATGCCGATGGCCGCCTGCAGCTTCAGGCCCAGGCCGGCGAGCCCGCGGACCTGCCGCAGCGCCTGCTGGCGGCCGGCACCTCCACCCTTACCGCCGGCCAGGCGCCCGACGAGCAGGCTCTGCGCAGCGGCGAGCCGCTGTGGTGCCAGCAACTGCCCGCCGACGCACCCGCCCAGGCCTGGCAAGGCGCGGCCCGGCAGGCCGAGTTGCAGGCCCTGGCCACGCTGCCGGTGCGCCGTGGCGGGCGCGTGGTGGCTGCGCTGACCATCTGCGCCGGCGATACCCAGGCCTTCGACCCCGAAACCCAGCACCTGCTGGTGGACCTGGCGGCCAACGTCAGCTTTGCGCTGGACAACTTCGACCGCGAAGCCGACCGCCGGCAGGCCCAGCAGGCGCTGGACGCCCACCGCCAGCAGCTGGAAGAGACGGTGGAGCGCCGCACCGCCCAGTTGGCCGAGGCGCGCCAGCGCGCCGAGGCCGCCAGCTTGGCCAAGACCGCCTTCCTGGCCAACATGAGCCACGAGATACGCACGCCGCTGAACGCGATGATCGGCATGGCCCACCTGATCCGGCGCGAGGACCTGAGCCCGCGGCAGGCCGACCGCCTGCTCAAGCTGGAAGTGGCGGCCCGCCACCTGCTGGAGGTGCTGAATGCCGTGCTCGACCTGTCGAAGATCGAAGCCGGCAAGATGACGCTGGAAGCGGTGCCGCTGCGGGTCGAGGCCATGGTGTCCAACGTGCTGTCGATGCTGGGCGAGCGCGCGGACGCGCGGCAACTGCGGCTGCACAGCGAGGTGGAACACATGCCGCGCGACCTGCTGGGCGACCCCACGCGGCTGCAGCAGGCCCTGTTGAACTACGCGAACAACGCCATCAAGTTCACCGACCGCGGCAGCGTGACCTTGCGCGCGCGCCTGCTGGAAAAAGACAGTCGCAGCGCGCTGCTGCGCTTCGAGGTCGAAGACAGCGGCACCGGCATCGACCCCGAGGCCATGCCGCGCCTGTTCGAGCCCTTCGAGCAGGCCGACCGCGCCCGCACGCGGCGCGCCGGTGGCACCGGGCTGGGCCTGGCCATCACCCGCCGGCTGGCCACGCTGATGGGCGGTGAGGCCGGCGCCACCAGCCGGCCGGGCGGTGGCAGCACCTTCTGGTTCACGGCGCGGCTGCAGCGTTCAGCGGCCGACGTCGATGCCGCGGCGCCGCGGCCCGAGGGCGATGCGGAAGAGGCGCTGCGCCGCCGCCATGCCGGCACGCGGGTGCTGGTGGCCGAGGACAACCCCGTCAATGCCGAGGTGGCGCAGGCCATCCTGGAGGAAGCGGGCCTGCTGGTGGACGTGGCCACCAACGGCGACATGGCCGTGGCGATGGCGCTGCAAGGTGGCTACCGCCTGGTGCTGATGGACATGCAGATGCCGGTGCTGGACGGCCTGGACGCCTGCCGCGCCATCCGCCGCCAGCTGCCCTCGGCCACGCTGCCGGTGATCGCGATGACCGCCAACGCCTTTGCCGAAGACCGCGCCCAGTGCCAGGCTGCCGGCATGGACGATTTCATCAGCAAGCCGGTGGACCCGCCGGCGCTGTACGGGCTGCTGTTGCGGTGGCTGGAACCGGTCAATCCACCGGCGTGAGCTTGGCCACCGACAGCGCCAGCCACTTCATGCCGTGGCGGCCGAAGTTCACCTGCGCGCGGGCATCGTCGCCCTGGCCTTCCAGCGTCAGGATCAACCCTTCGCCGAACTTGGTGTGGAACACCGACTGGCCCACCCGCAGGCCATGGCTGGGTGCCTTGGGCACCAGCGGTGGCGGCGCCGGGGCCACGCGGCCCGCGCCCACCATCGAGCCGAAGCCGCTGCCGCGCTGCCAGGCCTGCTGGTATTCGCGCGCAAAACCCGAGCCGAAGCCCTGCTGCTTGGGCGTGAGCCACTTCAGCGCATGCTCGGGCAGCTCCTCGAAGAAGCGGCTCTTGACGTTGTAGCGCGTCTGGCCGTGCAGCATGCGGGTCTGGCTGAAGCTGAGGTACAGCCGCTGCCGCGCCCGGGTGATGGCCACATACATCAGCCGCCGTTCTTCTTCCAGGCCGTCGCTGTCGCTCAGCGCGTTCTCGTGCGGGAACAGGCCCTCCTCCATGCCGGTGATGAACACCGCATCGAACTCCAGCCCCTTGGCCGAGTGCACCGTCATCAGCTGCACCGCGTCCTGGCCGGCCTGGGCCTGGTTGTCGCCGGCCTCCAGCGCCGCGTGGGTGAGGAAGGCGGCCAGCGGCGAGACGATCTCGCCGGTCTCGGCATCGGGCGTCAGGTCGGGGCCGGGTGCGGGCGCATCGCCTCTCAGCGTGCCGGGCGCATGCTCGTCCACCGGCAGCGCCACCGCGTCCTTGCCGAAGCCTTCCTGCGTGACGAAGGCTTCGGCCGCGTTGACCAGTTCTTCCAGGTTCTCGATGCGGTCCTGGCCTTCCTTCTCGGTGCGGTAGAAGTCGATCAGGCCGGCGTCCTGCAGCATGTGCTCGATGATCTCGCGCAGCGTCAGGCCGCGGGTGCGCTCGCGCAGGCCTTCGATGATGCCGACGAAGCCCGCCAGGTTGCTGCCGCCCTTGCCGCCCACCGCGCCCACGCTCTGGTACAGGCTGCGGCCGGTGCCGCGGGCGGCATCCTGCAGCTGCTCGATGGTGCGCGCGCCGATGCCGCGGGCCGGGAAGTTGACCACCCGCAAGAAGCTGGTGTCGTCGTTCGGGTTCTCGATCAGGCGCAGGTAGGCCAGCGCATGCTTGACTTCGGCCCGCTCGAAAAAGCGCAGGCCGCCGTACACGCGGTACGGAATGCCGGCATTGAACAGCGCGCTTTCGATCACCCGCGACTGCGCATTGCTGCGGTAGAGCAGCGCGATTTCCTTGCGCGCCAGGCCGCCGCGGTGCAGCTGCTGGATCTCTTCCAGCACCCACTGCGCCTCGCCGAAGTCGCTGGTGCTTTCCACCACGCGTACCGGCTCGCCGGGGCCGGCATCGGTGCGCAGGTTCTTGCCCAGGCGGCGGCTGTTGTGGGCGATCAGCGCATTGGCAGCGTCAAGGATGTTGCCGAAGGAGCGGTAGTTCTGCTCCAGCTTGACCACGCGCTCGACGCGGTACTCGCGCTCGAAGTCGGCCATGTTGCCCACCAGCGCACCGCGGAAGCCGTAGATGCTCTGGTCGTCGTCGCCCACCGCGAACACGCCCTGACCGTTGCCCGGGGGCGCGAACATCTTCAGCCACGCGTACTGCAGCCGGTTGGTATCTTGAAACTCGTCCACCAGCACATGGCTGAAACGGTGCTGGTAGTGCGCACGCAGCGGGTCGTTGTCGCGCAGCAGCTCATAGGTGCGCAGCATCAGCTCGGCGAAGTCCACCACGCCTTCACGCTGGCACTGGTCTTCGTAAGCCTGGTACACCTCCACCATCTTGCGGGTGTGCTCGTCGCGCACCGGCACGTCGCGCGGGCGCAGGCCTTCTTCCTTGCTGCCGGCAATGAACCAGCTCAGCTGCTTGGGCACGTAGCGCTCTTCGTCCAGGTTCATCGCCTTGACGATGCGCTTGACCGCCGACAGCTGGTCGGCCGTGTCCAGGATCTGGAACGACTGCGGCAGGCCGGCCAGCTTCCAGTGCGCGCGCAGGAAGCGGTTGCACAGGCCGTGGAAGGTGCCGATCCACATGCCGCGCACATTGACGGGCAGCATGGCTGACAGCCGCGTCATCATCTCCTTGGCGGCCTTGTTGGTGAAGGTGACGGCCATCACGCCGCCGGGCGTGATGGCGCCCTGCTGCAGCAGCCAGGCGATGCGGGTGGTCAGCACGCGGGTCTTGCCCGAACCGGCACCGGCCAGGATCAGGGCCGGCTGGGCCGGCAGCGTCACCGCGGCCAGTTGTTCAGGGTTCAGGTTGCGCAGCAGCGGGTCGTCTTGCATCGGCCCGATTCTAGGAGGGGGGTGCCGGCGGGCCGGCTGCCACACCCGCGTGGCATGCTGGGCCGATGGGCTTGTCTTCGTTGTTGACATGGCGGCGCGGCGCCGCAAGAACACCGCTGAACCTGGCGCTGCAGGGCGGCGGCGCCCACGGCGCCTTCACCTGGGGCGTGCTCGATGCGCTGCTGGAAGCCGACCGCTTCACGCTGCAGGCGCTGAGCGGCAGCAGCGCCGGCGCGATGAATGCGGTGGTGCTGGCGCAGGGCCTGATGGCCGGCGGCACCGACGGTGCCCGCGCCGCGCTCGACCGCTTCTGGACCGCCATCGGCAGCCACCTGCCCTTTGAATGGCTGACCACCGGCGCCGACGAGTCGCCCAGCCTGAGCCCGGCCGCCCGGCTGCTGATGCGCTGGACCCAGGCCTTTGCGCCGCACCAGCTCAACCCGCTGGACCGCAACCCGCTGCGCGACGTGCTGGCAGAGCAGGTGGACTTCGAGCGCCTGCGCGCCCAACACCGCGGCCCGCGGCTGAAGATCGCCGCCACCGAGGTCAACAGCGGCCGGCTGCAGGTGTTCGAGCGCCCGCGGCTCAGCGTGGAGGCGGTGCTGGCCTCGGCCTGCCTGCCCACGCTGCACCACACGGTGCTGGTGGACGGCCAGCCCTACTGGGACGGCGGCTACAGCGCCAACCCCGCGCTGCTGCCGCTGCTGCAAGACCGGGCCTGCGCGCCCGACACACTGCTGGTGCTGCTGGCCCCGCGCAGCCACGCCAGCACACCGCGCAGCGCCGCCGAGATCCGCGAGCGGGCCATGGACATCGCCTTCCAGGCGCCCTTTCTGCGCGAGCTGGCGCTGCTGCATGAGATGCAGTCCGCCCTCGGCCAGCCGTGGTGGCCGCAGCCCGGCCTGGCCGGCCGCCTGGCACGCGCCCGCTGGCACCTGGTGGACGGCCAGGCCACGCTGGCCGCGTTGCATGGCGAAACGCGGCTGATCGCCCACCTGCCCTTTCTGCAGCGCCTGCGCGATGCCGGCCGCGCCGAAGCCCGGGCCTGGCTGGCCGGGCCGGCGGCCCGCGTGGGCCAGTCCAGCGGTGTATCGCTCGCGCAGGTGGCCTCATCCACACTTTGATGGATGCGCGGCGGCCGGCACCGCAGGATGCTGCGGCCCATGCTGCACCGCAACAACTCTTGGCCCCACCCGCCAATGCATTGGCTGCGCCTGGCCAGGCGCGCGCCCTTGCTGGCCGCCCTGCTGCTGGCGTTGGCGGCGGCTGGCGCAGCACGCGCCGCTGACGACCTGCCGGTTTTGCACGCGGACGCCAACCGCACCACCGTCTCCGGCCTGTCGTCGGGCGGCTTCATGGCCGTGCAGTACGGCGTGGCCTTCTCGGCCAGCGTGCGGGGTGTCGCCGTCATCGCGGGCGGGCCCTACCTGTGTGCCTGGTTGCCGGTCAACGGCGGCATCGAGGGGTGCATGGGCGGTGCGCCGGTGGGCAGCGCTTCCTGGGGCGCGGCCTTGATGCAGGCCGCGCTGGGCCAGATCGATCCCGCGGCGGGGCTGGCCGCCCAGCGCATCTACCTGTTCAGCGGCACCCATGACGAAACCGTGAAGCCGCCGGTGATGGCCGCCACCCGCGATTTCTACGTCGCGGCCGGCGTGCCGCCCGCGCGGCTGCAATGGGTGGGCCGGCTGCCCGCGGGCCATGCCTT
>NZ_CAXFDV010000065.1:0-3135 GCF_964001545.1 uncultured Aquincola sp. | reverse complement strand
TCGTTGCCGGTCTGCTTGGCAAAGGCCTGGAAGTCGCGCGTCGACGACGGGTCGGTGGCCACCACCTTCAGCACCTCGCCCGAGGCCATGTCGGCCAGGGCCTTCTTGGCCTTGAGGATGGGCAGCGGGCAGTTCATGCCGCGGGTGTCGATCTCTTTGTGTGCGTTCATCGCGGGATGCGGTGGGCTCAGGCCGGGAACACGCCGGTGGACAGGTAGCGGTCGCCACGGTCGCACACCACGAACACGATGGTGGCGTTTTCCACCGTGCGGGCCAGCTGCAGCGCGGCCCAGCAGGCACCCGCGGCCGAGATGCCGGCGAACAGCCCCTCTTCGCTGGCCATGCGGCGGGCCATGTGCTCGGCATCGGCCTGCGACACGTACACCAGCTCGTCCACGGCCCGGGGGTCGTAGATCTTGGGCAGGTAGGCCTCGGGCCACTTGCGGATGCCGGGGATGCGTGAGCCCTCGCTGGGCTGGGCACCGACGATGCGGATGGCCGGGTTGCGCTCCTTCAGGTAGCGCGACACGCCGGTGATGGTGCCGGTGGTGCCCATCGCGCTGACGAAGTGGGTGATGCCGCCTTCGGTCTGCTGCCACAGCTCGGGGCCGGTGGTGTCGTAGTGCACCGCCGGGTTGTCGGCATTGGCGAACTGGTCGAGCACACGGCCCTTGCCGTCCTTCTGCATCTGCTCGGCCAGGTCGCGGGCGTATTCCATGCCGCCGGAGCGAGGCGTCAGCACCAGCTCGGCGCCGAAGGCCTTCATGGTCTGCGCGCGTTCGATCGACAGGTCCTCCGGCATGATCAGCACCATGCGGTAGCCGCGGATGGCCGCGGCCATGGCCAGCGCGATGCCGGTGTTGCCCGAGGTGGCTTCGATCAGCGTGTCGCCGGGGCGGATCTCGCCGCGCTCCTCGGCGCGGCGGATCATGTTGATGGCGGGGCGGTCTTTGACCGAGCCGGCCGGGTTGTTGCCCTCGAGCTTGCCGAGGATCACGTTGTTGCGCTGCGCGATCTCGGGCCCGGGCAGGCGTTGCAGCCGCACGAGCGGCGTGCCGCCGATCACGTCTTCCAGGGTCTGGTATTGAGGCATGGGCCGATTGTGGCAGCAGCGCCTGCTTGCCGCTGACGAGGGGCGAGGCAGACCCAACCCCATGCAATAATCCGCGCCCACGCAAGCGCCCCCCGGCGCCTCATGCCCGCGTGACGAAATCGGTAGACGTAGCGGATTCAAAATCCGCCGCCGCAAGGCGTGCCAGTTCGAGTCTGGCCGCGGGCACCACGCAAGCACGCCGCCATGCGCCTGGCTTCATGGCCAACGGCCAATGCTTCGCCTCCTTGAGATCAACCGCATGCCGCCTCTGCCGCCGGTCACCAAGACGCTGATCCTGATCTGTGTGGGCATCTTCTGCCTGGGTCTGCTGATTCCGCCCCAGTACGAAGCCCTGGCCGCGCTGTGGCCGCTGAGCACCGGGCTGTTCCAGCCCTGGCAGGTGGTCACCTATGCCTTCCTGCATGGCAGTGCCTTCCACCTGCTGTTCAACATGCTGGGCCTGTGGATGTTCGGCTCCGAGCTGGAAAACCTCTGGGGCCCGCGCCGCTACCTGCAGTTTCTGGCTGCCAGCGCGCTGGCCGCCGCCGCGGTGCAGCTGGGCTGGACGGCGCTGATCGGCTCCAGCGCGCCCACCGTCGGTGCCTCCGGCGCGCTGTATGGCCTGCTGCTGGCCTTCGGCATGCTGTTCCCCAACCGCACCATCCAGCTGCTGATCCCGCCGATCCCGATGAAGGCCAAGGTGTACGTGGCCATCTTCGGCGGCCTGGAACTGCTGATGGGCCTGGGCGGCCCCAGCGGCGTGGCCCACTTCGCCCACCTGGGCGGCATGCTGGGCGGCTTCCTGATGATCCGCTACTGGCGCGGCCAGGCGCCCTTCCCGCGCCGCCGCCGCTGATCGCCTGCAAGGGTTAAACCCTGACGCGCGCAGGGCGCGTGCGATGCCTCATGCTCGATCCCATCGCCGGTGATGCACGGCGAGCGGGAGGAAGCCATGGGCCTCGATCGCAAACGGTGGATGGAAGCGTCGCTGATGCTGGCGGCGGTGCTCATCGCCGTGCTGGGCGCGCTGGTGAACGTGGCCGCGATGGCCGCGCCCCCGCCCGACGCGGCCCCTGCTTCCGACGGCGCTACCGCCATCGATCCGCAACAGCTGCGCGCCTTGCAGCGTGCGCAGCAGTCCGTGGTGGGCGTGCAGGCCATGGCCGTGGACGACGCCAGTTCGGCCGCCACGCTGGGCCGTGTGCGCGCCGGCTCGGGCGTGGTGATCGGCGACGACGGCCTGGTGCTGACCATCGGCTACCTCATCCTGGAGGCCGACCAGGTGCAGCTGGTGCTGCCCGACGAACGCCTGGTGCCCGCGCGCGTGGTGGCCTATGACGTGGCCACCGGCTTCGGGCTGCTGCAGGCGCTGGCGCCGCTGAAGCTGTCGCCGGTGCCGCTGGGCTCGGCCGGCGCGCTGAAGGTGGAAGAACCCTTGATGATGGCCAGCGGCCCCAGCGGGCTGAAGGCCGATGGCGGCGCGGCCGTGGGCCTGGCGCAGCTGGTCTCGCGCCGGGCCTTTGCCGGCTACTGGGAGTACCTGATCGACGGCGCGCTGTTCACCGCCCCGGCGCGCACCGACCACAGCGGCGCGGGCCTCTTCAATTCCAGCGGTGAACTCGTGGGCATCGGCTCGCTGGTGGTGGCGCAGGCGGCGGGCGATGAGGCGCCGGCCATGCCGGGCAACATGTTCGTGCCGATCGACCTGCTGCCGCCCATCCTGCCCGAGCTGCGGCGCGCCGGCATGTCGGCCGCCAGCAAGCGGGCCTGGCTGGGCTGAACTGCGTGGAGCTGGGCGGCGAGCTGCGCGTGGCCCGCGTGAGCACCGACAGCCCGGCCGACGTGGCCGGCGTGCAGCCGGGCGACCGCATCCTGCGCATCGACGGCGCCCCGGTGAAGACGCTGGCCGCGCTGTGGCAGAGCCTGTGGCAGGGCGGCCTGCCCGAGCGCGACGTGCAGCTGGACATCGTGCGCGAAGGCGAGCCCCAGCGCGTGACGCTGCACAGCGTGGACCGCATGAAGACGCTGCGGCGGGCGCAGGG
>NZ_CAXFDV010000064.1:0-1940 GCF_964001545.1 uncultured Aquincola sp. | reverse complement strand
GCTGTCGGGGCCGGCCGTGCCTTGCACCCGGCTGCCGAAGGCATGCACGGCCAGCAGCGTGGGCAGCCGCTGCCGCAGCAATGTGACGATGGCATCCACTTCCATGGGGGGATTGTGGTGCCAGCGGCCGAGCAGCACAGGCGCCGCCCCGCTTTTTTGCCCGCTACGCCGCCGCAGGGGCGCCGATGATGCGGCGATGGACCGTGTTTTCATGCTGCGCAGCGATGCACCCGCCAAGCCCCCGCCCGGCCAGCCGTGCAATGGCTGCGGCGTGTGCTGCGCGGCCGAACCCTGCCCGGCCGGCGTGCTGGTGAGCCGGCGCCGCACCGGCCGCTGCCGCGCGCTGCTTTGGGCCGGCGAGCGTTACCGCTGCGGCCTGGTGACCGACCCTGCACGCCACCTGCCCCGCGCACTGCGCTGGCTGGCGCCGGCACTGCGCCGCCTGGCGCTGCGCTGGATCTCGGCCGGCAGCGGCTGCGACAGCCTGGCGGTGGTGAAGCCGGCCAGCAACGGCTGAAGCGACTGAACCGGAGTCAGGCTGCCGCGCCCGCCGCGGCCCCGAACGCCTCGATGAAATCCGCCACCGGCTGCGGCGAGCGCAAGCCTTGCGGCAGCAGCGCGCGCACTTCCACCGGCACCTCGGGCAGCAGCGTGCGCACATGCAGGCTGCGGCTGCGGCTATCGTGCGCGGTGAACGAATCGATGATGGCCGGGCCGAAGCCCTGCTCGGCCAGCAGCATCGCGATGTGGTGGGTCTGCACCGTGATGCCGGCGGCCGGCGTGTGGCCCATCCGGGTCCACTGGTCGGCCAGCATCGCGCCCACCGGGTCGCGTTCGTCGATGCGGATGAAAGGCGTGCGCACCACGTCCTCCAGCGCCACCGTGGTGCGGCGGTCGGCCCGCTCGCCCTGCGGCGTGACGCACACCAGCCGGCCCACGGCCACCCGCTCTTCATGCAGCGCGGGGTGCGAGACGCTGCCGTAGACGATGCCCACGTCGCCTTCCTGCAGCGCGATCGCGCGGGCGATCTCGCGGGTGTGCAGCGTCTGGATGGACACCGGCCGCTGCGGGTGCCGGCGCTTGAAGCGCTTGAGCGCGGCCGGCAGCACATGCACCGCCAGCGAAGGCACGATGAGGATGCGCAGCTCGCTGTCTTCGCCGCTGCGCAGCGCGCTGGCGATGCGCCGCACCGATTCGAGCTGCGACATCAGCCGCTGGACCTCGGGGTAAAGCGACTGCGCCTCACGCGTGGGCACCAGCCGGTTGCGCTGACGGGTGAAGAGCGCATAGCCCAGCTGCAGTTCGGCATGCTGCAGCGCCTGCGTGACAGCCGGCTGCGTGACGTGCAGCAGCCGCGCCGCCGCGCTCGCGCTGCCGGTGAGCATGATGGCGTTGAAGACCTCGAGGTGCTTGAGCTTCATGCGCCTAGCCTGCCAGCTGCCGCACCCGCTCGATGGCCAGCGAGGCGGCGGCGGTGCGGGTCTCGACGCCCAGCTTCTCGTACACCCGCTCCAGGTGCTTCTTCACGGTGGCGGCGCTGGCGCCCAGGATGTCGCCCACGTCGCGGTTGGTCTTGCCCTTGACCACCCAGTACAGCACCTCGGCTTCACGCGCGGTCAGCTTGAAGGCCAGCATCATGCCTTCCAGCATCGCGGCGTCGTTGGCCTCACGCAGCACGATCAGCCATTCGTCTTCGCCGGTGCTTTCATGCAGCGTGAAATGCAGCCGCCGCGCGCCCTGCACCAGCGAGCCGGCCTGTGAGCCGACGCCCGCCGCCGCACCCGCGGCCACCTGCTGGCGCACCCAGTCGAGCAGGGGCGGCGGTGTCCAGGGGCTGTCGCCGCCGAACCATTGCTGCAGCATCTGCCGCGCCAGCGCGGTCTGCCACACCAGCCGGCCGTCGCTGGCGCGCACCACCAGCGTGGCATGGCCGAAGGCAT
>NZ_CAXFDV010000063.1:0-13151 GCF_964001545.1 uncultured Aquincola sp. | reverse complement strand
GCCCACACGCAACGTGGTTTTGAGCGATCACCAGCATGCGCTGGTGGAGGGTCTGGTGCAGTCGGGTCGGTACCAGAACGCCAGCGAGGTGCTCCGCGAGGGTCTACGGCTCATCGAAGACCGTGAGCGCGTTGAGGAGGCCAAGCTGGTCGCTCTGAAGCAGGCGGCCCGCAAAGGCTGGGCAGACCTGTCGGCTGGCCGCTTCGCGGATGTGGAAGACGGGCAGCTCGAGGACTTCATCGGGCAGCTGGGTCGCCAGGCTGCGGCCAAAGGCAGTACCTCGGGGGCATGACGCGCTATCGCTTGTCCGCCGCGGCCCAGGCGGACATCGAGCAGATCCTTGCATGGACCCATGAGCACGTCGGCGAGCCCGCGCGGCTGCGTTACCAGCGCCTCATCATTGCTGCCCTTCGAGATCTGTCGAACGATCCGCAGCGGTTGGGCAGCGTCGAGCGACCTGAACTGGGTCGAGGCGTGCGGACGTGGCACCTGCGCCTGAGTCGCGATCATGTGGACCCGTCGTCGCAGCGGGTGCGACGACCCAGGCACTTTCTCGTGTATCGGGTGGAGCCCGACTTGCTGGTGGTGGGTCGCGTCTTGCATGACGTGATGGCGTTTGAACGCCATCTTCCGCCGGGCGCACGCTGGTAGTAGCGTCCAGCTCGCTGATCTGCAAGCTCCCCCCAGCCCATCACCCCGTCCGCCACCTTCCCGGCGTCACCCCCATCACCCGCCGGAAAGCCTGGGTGAAGTGCGATTGGCTGGCAAAGCCCAGCTGGTCGGCCAGCTGGGCAAGGGGGGTGCGGGGGTCGGCGCGCAGCAGCTGGCAGGCGCGCTGGATGCGCCGCGCGGTCACGTAGGCGTGGGGCGATCGGTCGAAGCTGCGCTTGAAGGCCCGCGCGAAGTGCGCGGCGCTGAGGCCGGCCAGCAGGGCCAGGTCGTCCACCGACAGGTCGCTGGCCAGGTGCGCGTCGATGTACTCGCGCAGCGTGCTGCATTGGGCCGGCGACAGCCGAGCCTGCGCGCGTTCAGGCGGGCCGGTGCGCGCGCCGTGTTCGCTGGTCAGCCAGCCCAGCAGCGCCAGCGACAGGCCTTGAGCATACAGCCGGCCATGCGGGCCGCCCTGGCTGGCTTCGTCCCACAGCTGCAGCACCAGGTCGGTCACGCGCGCATCGAACAGCTCATGCCGCGTGGGCAGTGCCAGCACCGCGCCATCGCCCTGCAGCAGCGCGCCCACATGGGCAGCCGGCAACTGCAGCGCCACCACCTCGCCGCGCTGGCCTTGCCAGCGCGCTTCGTCCACGCAAAAGCCCGCGCCGTACAGCTCGAACATGCCGGGTGAGGCATCCAGGTCGAGCGCCCGGCGGCCGGTGGTGTAGCAGCGTTTGCCGCGGCCCGAGCGGGCCACCGCCAGCGACGGATGGCACATCTGCATCTGGGCCACCACCGCATCGCCGGGCAGCAGGTGCAGCGTCATCGGCAGGCCGGTCCAGGCGGGCGGCGCCGACAGCAGGGGCAGCATCACCTGGTCAGCGTCGGTGCCGCTCACGCCCACGCAGCTGCCCCACGCGGTGGCGCGTCGGGTGCCGGCCGAGGGCGCTGGAAGCAGATCGGGCGAGGCCATGTCGCATGCAGTTTATTGCTTGATTGCGTGCGCCATCAGCGCGGGCAAACCCCGACGGACAAGCGCAGGGCGGTGACAAACCAGCGCAGGTTCCTGGTAGACCTGGGCGTCCTGCGTTTCTATCGTCGCTCCACTTGCCCAGCCGTTGGGTGGCGCAAGTGCACTTTAGTGCTACATCATGAGGAGACAAGGATGACGAACCCGATGCAAGGCCGGCGCCTGGCCGCCGGTCTGGGCCTGGCGGCCACCGTGCTGCTGGCCGCTTGCGGCAGCAACGACGACGACCGCGCCGCACTGGCCTGCGACAGCAGCCTGGCCACCGCCTTCCAGCCCGACGCGCAGACCTCGGTGGTCGCGGTCAAGGCATTCAGCAAGGGTGATGCATTGCTGCTCAGCGGCAGTGCCAGCGCCAACACGCCCACCGCGGCGGCCGACGTCTGCATGGTCAAGCTCAACGTGGGGCCGGGCAACCCGGGGCCGGCCGGTGCGCCGTCCACGTCGGCCGGCATCGGCATCGAGGTATGGCTGCCTGCCAAGGCGGCCTGGAACAACCGCATCCATGCGCTGGGCGGTGGCGGCTGGCAAGGCGGCCCGGCCGGATCGGCCACGGCCATCGCCAGCACCGCGGCGGCTGCGGTGGCGGGCGTGGAAGGTGCGGTGTCTTCCACCACCGACACCGGGCATGCGGTGGCCGGCACCGGCGCCTTCGCGATGAACCCGGACGGCAGCATCAACCAGACGCTGTGGACCGACTTCGCCACCCGCGCCATCCATGAACAGGCGGTCAAGACCAAGGCGCTGGCTGCGGCCTACTATGGCCGCCCGGCACGCTGGGCCTATTGGGAAGGCGGCTCCACCGGTGGCCGCCAGGGCCTGAACCTGGCGCTCAACCACCCTGAGCACTACGACGGCATGGTGGCCAACTACCCGGCCATCCACTGGACCCGTTTCATCACCAGCGAGCTGTACCCGCAGATCGTCTACCAGCGCGACCTGGGCGGCGCGCCGCTGAGCAAGGCGCAGGTGGACCTGGTGTCCAACGCCGCCATCAACGCCTGCGACACGGTGGGCGGCACGCACCTGGGCTACCTGATCGACCCCGCGGCCTGCCGCTACAACCCTGTTCAGGACAGCGCCGTGCTGTGCGCGGCCGATGGCGGCAGCAACACCACCGCGGCCTGCGTGAGCCAGCTGCAGGCGCAGGCGCTCAACAAGATCTGGTACGGCATGACCAGCGACGGCAGCGTGCCCGACCCGGCCACCGACAACGGCTGGCAGCAGGTCACCGCCAGCACCTTGATGGGCAACGGGCTGCAACGCTGGACCGGCCTGACCCGCGGCACCAACCTGGGCCTGCTGGCCGGCGCGCAGACCGAGTTCACCATCGCCTCCGACGTGGTGGCGCTGGAACTGCAGGACCCGACGCTGGCGGGCACCAGCTTCCTCAATGCCAAGGCCAATGGCCAGGCGGGCTGGAAGCAGCTGAGCTATGCGCAGCTGAACAATGCCTATGAACGCGGCCTGGCGCTGCAAAGCCAATTTGCCAACATCAACACCGACAACCCGGACCTCAGCGCTTACAAGAACCGCGGCGGCAAGATCATCACCTGGCATGGCCTGGCCGACGAGCTGATCGCACCGCAAGGCACGATCAACTACTACCACCGCGTGGCCGCCGCCATGGGCGGCATGGCCAACGCGCAATCGTTCTTCCGGCTCTACCTGGTGCCCGGCCAGGGCCACGGCAGCCCCAACGGCACGTCCAACCCCGCCGCCATCATCCCGGCCGTGGCCCCCGGCCAGATGTACGGCCTGCTGACCGACTGGGTGGAAAAGGGCACCGCCCCCGACCAGGTGATGCTGACCACCACCACCAGCGCCGGCACCACCCGCTCGATGCCGGTGTGCGTGTATCCCAAGAAGATCAGCTACCAGGGTGGGGATGTGGGGGTGGGTACGAGCTATGGGTGCAGTTGAGGCGTCGACCTTCGTCTGATGTGTGGATGTCAAGCCAGAGTCGGGGCGCTACAAGCCCAAGACCTGGTTTGACCCATGCAGGAGGTCGTCATTAGGGTTCGTCGTCGCCAGCGCTCGCGCAGCCATTGGGTGGTCATGGCAGCCACTTCGTCAGCCGTGGTGGCCGTCACGGGCTGCAGCATGATGAATCCCTACGACCACGTCAGCCTGGTGCCACCCCCCGCTTCGCCGGACGCAGCGCCGGCGCGGTTCCGGCTTGCAGGCGGTGCGGACGAGGGCCTGCGGGTGGCCGAGTCGATGCGGCAAATCTACTTCAACAACCTGAAGTACACGTCCTACCTGCGCAACGGCACGGCCGTGCTGGCAGGCACGCTCACGGGCTGGACGATCTACAACGCGACCAAACCTGACGGCGCCGGCAGTGGCGCCTCTGAAGCCAACACACGCCGCAGCGTGCGGCTGGGTGCGACGCTGGCGACGCTTTATGGGCTCCGCGAAGTGTTCGTCAACCCTGAGCAGGACGCCGCCTATGTGGCGGGCTATCAGGCGTTGACCTGCCTGATGCTGCAGTCTTCGCCCTTGCTGATGACGCAGTTCGATCCGAAGAGCGGTACTGGCGGGCAGTCCAGCCAGCCACCGGCTCCCACAGGTGCCGCCTACACGCCGGCAGTGCGTGTGCGCACCGACGACATCGGCGATGCCGACTGGCTGGAGGCCTCACTCAACCGGTTGGAGCAGACCATCTTTCGCGTGCACAAGCGTGTGGCGCAGGATGCATTGCGTGCCGATGCCTTTGCGGAAGGCGATGCCGACATCGAGAAGAAGCAGGCCTACCTGCACGACCAGATCAAGGCCACCCGCAAGGCCTTGTCGTATGCCCGCACGTCATTGGCGGAGGGGCGGGCGCTGCTGTACTCGGTGGACCATGTGGGCGCTGAGCTGACCAAGCGTGTGGGATTGGTGGTGTCGGCCGTCAACGGTCAGGTGCAATCCACTCAACGCGATGTGGCCGGTGCGGTGGATGCGTTGACCAAGGCCGATGACCTGCTAGGCACGGTGAGAGGGCTGGGCGGTGGCACCGAAGCCGATCAGGCCGATATCGCGACAGCGTCCGCGCAAAGCGCTGCCGAGTTCTGGCTTTGGCCTGCGTCGATGCCGTCGATCCGCTTGGCCGGTCCCATGAGCACCGCGGTGGATGTGCTGCTGGCCCAGGCACCGGCCGCCCAGGCGGGTACGCCATCCGTCGTGAAGAAGAAGCCGGCCGGAACGGGGCCGGTGAAGTCCAGCGCGTTGCCGGCCGCGGTCGGGGCAGACGCCGCCACGGCTGATGAGTTGCAAGCCATCCGGGATGCGTTGGATGCCGCGCTCAAGGCCATGGCGGAACGAAAGGCGAAGGCGGATCAAGCTGAACTTCTGAAGAAGAAGCAGGAAGAGATCGACCGGCTGCAGGCCACGATGAAGAAGATGCAGACGCAGGCGCTTTGGGAACAGGCGGCCTGCAGCAGCAAGGACGGGATCGGATGCGCCTCGTCCCTGGCTGCCGAGACCGAAGCGCTTTTCGCGGACCGCCGACCGGTGGCGCAGGCTTTGCTCAACTTCCGTCGAGCCGTCCGACAGGTCGGCGATACGCCGGAGTGCAATGAGCTGGCTGCGCTGAGGGTGACGCCCAGCGAGCCTTTTTATACCCGCCCGGGGGACACGGTGTCGTTCTTCGTCAGCCAGCGCGACAAGGGGAATCCGTCGGCGTTCATGAACGGGCCGACGGACGAAATGTCGGGCATCAAGTTCAAGTTCAACGGCGTCGAAGGCTCGACGGCAGGCTTGTTCCGCGCAGATCTGATCGTAGGCCCGGAGATGAAGCGCCAGCAGGTGCGTGTCGTCTTCACCAATTCGAAGGGCACTGCAAGGCGGGAGGTGGTGCTGCTGGCCGGCGGTGCCGCCTCCGCACCTGCTCCGACAGCTTCAGCCGCTTCGGCACCGTCTGCAGGAGATGCAAAAGCCAAGTGATCAGGGGGAGTTGCGGCCCAACCTCACCGCACCCCCCTCCTTCAACACATCCACATCCACCCCACCACGCGTCACGCGCAGCCGCCCGGCGTTGGCCAGGCCCTGTGCCACGCGGCGCACATCGGGCATCAGCGCGCGCCAGCCGGCTTCGTCGGCCACCAGCGCGCGGGCCACTTCGGAGGGGCAGATGGTCTTGCCCGGCTGACGGGCGGCCAGCAGGCGGAAGATCGTCTCTTCGATCTGCGGGTCGGCCGTCATGCCGTTCATGGCGCGGTCGTCAGGCCGCGCTGCGGCCCTGCACGTCGAAGCGGTCCAGGTTCATCACCTTGGTCCAGGCCTGCACGAAGTCGCGCAGGAAGTGGGCTTCACCGTCGGCCGCCGCATACACCTCGGCCAGGGCGCGCAGCTGCGCGTTGCTGCCGAAGATCAGGTCGGCCAGCGTGGCCGTCCAGCGGCGTTCGCCGGTCTTGCGGTCGGTGCCTTCGAACAGGTTCTTCTGGCCTTCCACAGGCTTCCAGGCCGTGCGCATGTCCAGCAGGTGGCGGAAGAAGTCGGGGCTCAGCGTGCCCGGGCGGGTGGTCAGCACGCCGTGCGCCGTGTTGCCGCTGTTGGCGCCCAGGGCGCGCAGGCCGCCCACCAGCGCGGTCATCTCGGGCGCGGTCAGCATCAGCAGGTTGGCCTTGTCGATGATGGCGTTGGCCACCTGGGCCGGCGCGCGCTGGCCGATGTAGTTGCGAAAGCCGTCCACCGCCGGCTCCAGCACCTGGAACGAGTTCACATCGGTCTGTTCCAGCGTGGCGTCAGTCCGGCCGGGGGTGAAGGGCACCTGCACCGTGTGGCCGGCCTTCTGCGCCGCTGCTTCGATGGCGGCGCCACCGGCCAGCACGATCAGGTCGGCCAGCGACACCTGCTTGCCACCAGTGGCCTGGCCGTTGAACTCGGCCTGGATGGCTTCCAGCTTGGCGATGACCTGGGCCAGCTCGGCCGGGTCGTTGGCTTCCCAGTCCTTCTGCGGCGCCAGGCGCACGCGGGCACCGTTGGCACCGCCGCGCAGGTCGCTGCCGCGGAAGGTGCTCGCACTGGCCCAGGCGGCCTTCACCAGTTGTGCCGTCGTCAGGCCGCTGGCCATGATGCGCTGCTTGAGCTGCGCCACGTCGGCGGCATCTACCAGCGGGTGGGTGGCGGCGGGCAGCGGGTCTTGCCACAGCAGTTCTTCTTGCGGCACCAGCGGGCCCAGGTAGCGCAGCTTGGGTCCCATGTCGCGGTGGGTGAGCTTGAACCACGCGCGAGCGAAGGCGTCGGCAAACTTCTGCGGGTTGGCCAGGTACTCGCGGGCGATCTTCTCGTAGGCCGGGTCGAAGCGCAGCGCCAGGTCGGCGGTGGTCATCATCGGCTGGTGCAGTTGGCCGGGGATGTGGGCATCGGGCACGTTGCGGCCGGCGTCGCCCACGGGCTTCCACTGGTGGGCACCGGCGGGGCTCTTGGTCAGCTCCCACTCGAAGCCGAACAGGGTTTCCAGGTAGCTCATGTCCCACTGCGTGGGCGTGGCCGTCCAGGCGCCTTCCAGGCCGCTGGTGATGGCATGGGCACCGATGCCGGACTCGTAGGCGCTCTTCCAGCCCAGGCCCAGCTCTTCGATGTTGGCGCCTTCGGGCTCCGCGCCCACGTGGTGGGCCGGACCGGCGCCGTGGCACTTGCCGAAGGTGTGGCCGCCGGCCACCAGGGCCACGGTCTCGGCGTCGTCCATCGCCATGCGGGCGAAGGTCTCGCGGATGTCGCGGGCCGAGGCCACCGGGTCGGGCTTGCCGTTGGGGCCTTCGGGGTTGACGTAGATCAGGCCCATCTGCACCGCGGCCAGCGGGTTGGCCAGCTCGCGTTCGCCGCTGTAGCGCTCGTCGCCCAGCCAGGTGGATTCCGGGCCCCAGTCGATGGGCAGCGGTTCCCAGATGTCTTCACGGCCGCCACCGAAGCCGAAGGTCTTGAAGCCCATCGACTCCAGCGCCACGTTGCCGGCCAGGATCATCAGGTCGGCCCAGGAGAGCTGGCGGCCGTACTTCTGCTTGATGGGCCACAGCAGGCGGCGGGCCTTGTCCAGGTTGCCGTTGTCGGGCCAGCTGTTCAGCGGCGCAAAGCGCTGCTCGCCCGAGCGGGCGCCGCCGCGGCCGTCAAAGATGCGGTAGGTGCCGGCCGAGTGCCAGGCCATGCGGATGAAGAAGGGGCCGTAGTGGCCGTAGTCGGCCGGCCACCAGTCCTGCGAATCGGTCATCAACGCATGCAGGTCGGCAATCACCGCGTTCAGGTCCAGCTTCTGGAATTCCTGGCGGTAGTCGAAGTCTTCCAGCATGGGGTCGCCCAGTTTGCTGTGCTGGTGCAGCACGCCCAGGTTCAGCTGGTCGGGCCACCAATGGGCGTTGGTGCGGGTCTGCCTGGGCTTGCTGGTGCCGTGGGTGCCGTGGGCCACGGGGCACTTCATCTCGGTGTCTGCGCTCATGGGGTGCTTCTCCTTGCGGGGCGGTGTCGATGGCCGCAAGGTTACGTTCGAGCAGGGCCCCCGCGTCATTGGCCGTTTGGATGATGGCGATAGCCCTCCTTGTGGTCAGCCGCGCTTGCCTTCGTGCGCCCGCTGCGGCAGACCCTGTGCGCCAGCGGCTGGCGCAGCGGTGGCAACATGGCCGCTTTCGACTCACGAAGAACAACCATGCTCAACCGTCGTTCACATCTGCTTGCCGGCGCCGCGCTGGCCTTCACCCTGGCGGCCGGTGCCGCCCTTGCCGCCACCGATCTGCTGGACGAGGTCAAGCAGCGCGGCACGCTGCGCGTGGCGGTGGAGGGCACCTACCCGCCCTTCAACTTCCGAGATGCGCAGGGCCAGCTCACCGGGTTCGACGTCGAGATCGCCACCGCCATCGCGGGCAAGCTGGGCGTCAAGCCGGTGTTCACCACCACCGAGTGGAGCGGCATCCTGGCCGGGCTGCAGGCGGGCAAGTACGACGTCATCGTCAACCAGGTGGCGGCCACCGACGCGCGCCGCCAGACCTTCGACTTCAGCGGCCCCTACGTCAGCTCGTCGGCGCAGCTGATCGTGCGCGCCAACGAGACGCGGCCGATGGCCACGCTGGCCGACCTCAAGGGCAAGCGCATCGGCGTGGGGCAGGGCAGCAACTATGCCGACCTGGCCCGCGGCATCGAAGGCGCCGAGGTCAAGGTGTACCCCGGCGCGCCCGAGTACCTGCAGGACCTGGCCACCGGCCGCATCGACGCGGCGCTGAACGACAGCCTGCTGATCCCGTACCTGACGCAGACCAGCAAGCTGCCGCTGAAGGCCGGTGCGCCCATCGGCCCCAGCACCAGCAACGCCATCCCGTTCCGCAAGGGCAACCCCAAGTTCCAGGCAGCGATCGATCAGGCGCTGGCCGACCTGAAGGCCAACGGCAGCTTCGAGAAGATCTCGACCAAATGGTTCGCGCGTGACGTGAGCAAGCCGCTGACGGCCGCGAAGTAAGGCCATGGAGCTGTTGCCGCTGCTTCAGCTGGCCGCGCCGGTGATGCTGCGCGCCACGGGCTATACGCTGTTCTTCGCCGTCTCGGCCATGGTGCTCGGGCTGGCCCTGGGCACGCTGGTGGCGCTGCTGCGGGTGCTGCGCGTGCCGGTGCTGGCCCAGCTGGCGCGGTTGTACGTCAGCATCTTCCGCGGCACGCCGCTGCTGGTGCAGGTGTTCATCGTGTACTACGGGCTGCCCAGCATCGGCATCGAGTTCTCGCCGGTCACCGCGGGCATCCTGGCGCTCACGCTCAATGTGGCGGCCTACCTGAGCGAAAGCCTGCGCGGCGCGGTCAGCGGCATCGGCCAGGGCCAGTGGCTGGCCGGCACCAGCCTGGGCCTGACGCATGTGCAAACCCTGCGCTACGTGGTGGCGCCGCAGGCACTGCGCACCGCGGTGCCCAGTCTCAGCAACTCGTTGATCAGCCTGATCAAGGACACCTCGCTGGTGTCGGTGATCGCGGTGACCGAGCTCATGCTGGCCACCAAGGAGCTGATCTCCACCACCTTCCAGCCGTTTCCGCTGTACCTGGCGGCGGCGGGCGTGTACTGGGTGTTGAGCCTGCTGTTCGAGCAGGTGCAGCGGGTGCTGGAAAAGCGATTGGCGTTTCCGGGCTGAGCGCAGCCCGCCCGGGGCTTGTTGCTGCGGGCTTACCTGTGCCACAAGACCGGTTGACACAGGTCTTGCAGCATCGGGGCTTGCTACGTTGCCCTTGCGCCTTTCGTGAATCTCTCCGTCGACCCACGGCCCTGGCGGTCGTGTCTGCTGGCCGCCTGCGCGCTGGCCTTGGCCACGGCCCATGCCGCCGCTGCTCCACCGGCCCATGGGATCTCCAGTGCCCGGGGGCCGGCCAGCACCACGCTGAACTTTCCCGACATCGAAGTCGAAGCCGCCGCCCGCGTGATCGCCGACCTGTTGAACCGCCCGGTGCTGGTGGACCCGCGGGTCAAGGGCAAGCTCACGCTGTACACCGAGCAGCCGGTCACCCCGGCGCAGGCGATGGCTGTGTTCGTCACCGGCCTGCGTGGGCTCAACCTGGCGATGATCGAGTCGAACGGGCTGCTGAAGATCCTGCCCGAGGCCGATGCCAAGCTGCAGAGCAGCACGTTGCGGGTGGACGCTGCCAGCGCGCGGGCGGGTGATCCAGTGCAGACGCAGGTGTTCAAGCTGGTTCATGAAAACGGGGCGAACCTGGTGCCGGTGCTGCGGCCCCTGATCGCGGCCAACAACACCATCAACCACATCGCCGGCACCAATGCGCTGGTGATCACCGACTACGCCAGCAACCTGCAGCGGCTGGGCCAGCTCATCAGCGCGCTCGACCAGCCTGGCGCCACCGACGTGGAGGTGATCCGCCTGCAGCATGTGCTGGCCACCGAGGTGGCGCCGCTGGTGCAGCGCTTCGTCGACGACGCGGGTGGCGCCAGCGCGCAGGCCGCGGGCGGCACGGCACCGGCAGGCTTGCGCACCAGCGGCAGCGGCCCCGGCATCGTGGCCGACAGCCGCATCAATGCGCTGCTGGTGCGGGCGCCCCATCCGGCGCGGCTGGCCGCCATCCGCGCGCTGGTGGCGCGGCTGGACCAGCCCGGCAGCAGCGGCCTGGCTGGCAGCAACGTGCACGTGATCTACCTGCAGCACACCGAGGCCACACGCCTGGCCACGGTGCTGCGGGCGGCGTTTCCGGCCGATGCCGGCACGGCCGGTGGTGGCTCATCGTCGTCTGCATCGCCGCAAGGCAGCGGCGGCGGTGTGGGCGGTGGCACGCCCGGTGTGTCGGCCGCGAGCGGCTCGTCCGGCAGCAGTGCGGACAACAGCAGCGGTGCCAACAGCAAGGCTTCGACGGCGGCCACCACCGGTGCAGCGGCGCCGGTGACGGGCGGCCACATCCAGGCCGACCCGGCCAGCAACTCGCTCATCGTCACCGCGCCGGAGCCCTTGTTCAGGCAGCTGCGGGCGGTGGTCGACCAGCTGGACACGCGCCGCGCGCAGCTCTATGTCGAGTCGCTGGTGGTGGAAGTGGACGCCAGCAAGGCGCTGGACGTGGGCCTGCAGTGGAAGCAGATCTTCAACATCAGCGCCACCACCACCGACCTGACGCTGGGCACGGTGGCGCAGGCCCTGCAGTCGATGTCGGGCACCAACATCCTGTCCACCGCCAACCTGGTGACGCTGGACAACGAAGAGGCCAAGATCGTCGTCGGCCAGAACGTGCCCTTCGTCACCGGCTCGTACACCTCCACCAGCAGCAGCAGCCCGTTCCAGACCATCGAGCGCAAGGACGTGGGGCTGACGCTGCGCATCCGGCCGCAGATCGGCCCCAACGGCGCCATCCGGCTGAGCATCCTGCAGGAGTCGTCGTCGGTGGCCAGCACCACCACGCCGGGCACCACCAATGCCGGCCCCACCACCAACAAGCGGGCCATCGAGTCCACCGTGATGGTCAACGACGGCAAGATCATCGTGCTGGGCGGCCTGATCGAAGACGGCTACACCACGCAGGCCGATCAATGGCCGGTGCTGGGTGAGATACCGGTGCTGGGCGCCTTCTTCCGCACGCTCAGCAGGACACGGTCAAAGACCAACCTGATGGTGTTCCTGCGCCCGGTGGTGATGCCCGACGAGGAGGGCAGCAGCCGGCTGTCGCTGGACCGCTACGACTACATGCGCAGCCGCCAGCAGGCCCTGCCTGCCGACGCCCACCAAGTGCTGCCCGGTGGCGAGATGCCGCTGGCGCCCAACCCGACGAACTGAGGCACCGAGCCCGCTGCTCAGACCTGGAAGGCCGCCACCGCCTGCACCAGCTGGCGCGACTGCTCGCGCAGGCTGTCGGCCGCGGCGGTGCCTTCTTCCACCAGCGACGAGTTCTGCTGCGTGGCCTGGTCGATCTGGCCGATGGCCAGGCCCACCTGCTGCACACCCGCGCTTTGCTCGGCGGTGGCGGCGCTGATCTCGGTCACCACCGAGTTCACGCCGCGAATGGCCTGCACGATCTCCTGCATGCGCTGGCCGGCGTCGTCCACCAGCCGGCCGCCGCGGTCCACCTGCTCCACGCTGCCGGTGATCAACGCCTTGATCTCACGCGCCGCTTCGGCGCTGCGCTGGGCCAGCGTGCGCACCTCGCTGGCCACCACGGCAAAGCCCCGGCCCTGCTCGCCGGCGCGGGCGGCTTCCACCGCGGCATTCAGCGCCAGCAGGTTGGTCTGGAAGGCGATGCCGTCGATCACGCCGATGATGTCGGCAATCTTGCGCGAGCTGTCGGTGATGCCTTCCATGGTCTGCACCACCTGGCCGACCACGCTGCCGCCCTGGATCGCCACTTCCGATGCTGATTCAGCCAGCTGGTTGGCCTGGCGCGCGTTGTCGGCATTCTGCTTGACGGTGGCGGTCAGTTCTTCCATGGCCGAGGCGGTTTCCTCGATGGAGCCGGCCTGTTGCTCGGTGCGGCTCGACAGGTCGAGGTTGCCGCTGGCGATTTCCTGGCTGGCAGTGGCGATGGTGTCGGCCGAGGTCTTGATGTTGGCGATGGTACTCAGCAGCGAATCGCGCATGCTGCGTACTGCGTAAAGCAGGCTGCTCTGGTCGCCCGGTGCGGTTTCGATGTTGGGGGTGAGGTCGCCTTGGGCGATGCGGTTGGCGACCTCGGCCGCCTTGGCCGGATCGCCGCCGATGGTGCGCAGGATGCCGCGGTTGATCACGATCACCAGCGCTACCAGGGCCGCCGCCACCACGGCAAAGAGGATGGCCATCTGCGTCAGGGTGCGCAGGAAGGCGGCGTTGATGTCATCCATGTACGCGCCGGTGGTCAGGTTCCAGTCCCAGGGCTGATAGGCGATCACGAAGGAGGTCTTGGGCAACGGTTCGGCCGCCCCGACCTTGGGCCACAGGTAATTGACGAAGCTGCCGCCGGGCTGGCTGCCGGCCTTGGTGATCTCGACGAACAGGTTCTTGCCGGCCGGATCCTTGAAGTTGGTCAGGTCCTTGCCGTCCAGTTCGGTCTTGAT